>JBIOUJ010000025.1:0-7582 GCA_044867025.1 Pyrinomonadaceae bacterium
GACGCAGAGATACGCAGAGACCGCAGAGAGAGCTGGCCGGCAGATCACCTTTTTGTGCAAGGCCGATTACCTCCAATCCCCTTGAATAACGAACGCCGCCCAAAAATAGGGAGACTGCCATTGCCGCGTTCGCAGCATTTGGATTTGGGCATCTCGTAGCGCCGCGGCCGGAGTCTTGTTACTTCTTAACATCCCAACGTAAAGACGCTGCATCAGCTCGGCAGTCGCTTTGTCGTTAACATTCCAAAGGCTCACAACCACACGGCGCGCGCCCGCATACATGAACCCGCGCGTCAGGCCCTCGAGACCTTCTCCAGTCACAGCTTTTCCGAGCCCGGTTTCGCACGCGCTGAGCACGACGAGCTCAGCCGGCAGTTTGAGATTGTAAATGTCGTGGGTGCGAAGAAATCCATCCTGCGGCTTGCCCTTTTCATCAATCAAAGAAAGCACGATCGCGGAAAGACCGGCTCGTGTGGTGTCGAGATAACCGTGCGTCGCGAAATGCACGTACCGATATTTGCTCAACTCGTCGCTGGTTGCGATCGCGCGGTTTGCACGGAAGTCGAGGGCTTTCATGCTGGCGGCGCGAGGCGCAACGGCCAGAATTTGATCGGCCTCCGATCTGGTGAATGGCAACCGCGGGATCGAAAGCTGGCTGTTTGCGGTTCCCGGCAGATGCTGGAGTCTTCGCGTCGCCTCCTGCGTGTTACTTTCTCCCACCTCAGCGCCGGCTTTGAATCGCACGTCAGTCACCGCAAACACCGGATCCGCGATCACAGCCACAGCTTTTGACGCGGGTTTGCGATGGGCCAGATTCTGACGTTGAACTGCGAATGCCGAAGCCGATTGCAAACTGACGATTTCGTGATCGAGGATCACGGGTCGGCTCGCCGCCAACGGTAGTGCGGCAAACGGCACATACTGCAAAGCACCATCCGCCACGATAACCAAACGTTTCGTTCCAAACTCGCCGCTTGCAGGCGCAAGTATCATCCGGCTCAGCTCTGTCGACGCTCTCTCAAACGTCGCATCGGCACTGGCGATTCGGGCCCTGCGCTGTGCAGGCGTTTCAAGTGACTTAACAACACTGCGAGCGGAGAGCGACTCCGCCGTTTCTCTCGCAAGTTTTTCGATCTCTGCTCCCTTCGGCAGCTCAAACGCCTTCAAGGAGTCTGGTGTTACCACCCACAGGTAACTTCGCGTTTCACCGAGAGAGTATTCAAGCAACACGGTCTTCGGATCCAACTGTTGTTGAATCTCTTTCAATCCAAGCGGTTGCGGTTGAGTCAAGGCTGAATACTGCGGACTGCTCTTGCGAATCGCCGCTTGCACCTGTTGATACTCACCTTCCAGTGCGCTGAGTTCCTTGCCCAGCGTGGCAATTTCTTCGGCACTTCCCTTGCGCACCTTGAGCTGCAACTCGCGTTGCGCTTTCGCATTCATCACGCGTTTGAGATCGCGCTCCTTTTCAATCAAGACAGCGTCGATTCCCTCACGAATGTCGATCGGCGCTTCGCTCAACTTCTCGAGCAGGCTGCGGGCACGGCCACGCTCGCTCACTTTCAAAGCCTCGGCATCAAATCCCTGTGCCGGGTTCCTGGCGTGCTGCTGCATCAGGATGTCGATGTAAAGCTCGTAAGCCTTTTCCATCGTGGCGCGGTAAGACGCACGCATTTGCAAACTGCCTGAACGAGCACGCACCGTTTCAATGAGTACGACTGACTCGGCGATGTGCTTGTTAGCGTCAGCGACATTTCCCTGTTTCTGTTCTGCTTGCGCTATGCCCTGCAACGCAATGGCTGCACTACTCAGGTCGCCGATGTTACGCAGTATTGAGAGTGACTGCGTAAAAGGCTCCAACGCCTTATCGGGTTGTTCGAGACGATTGTAGGCCTCGCCCAGGTTCATGAGTGCGACCGCTTCGCGACGCACGTTTGCGGTGGCCTTTTGAATTTCAGCGGCCTGGCGGTGATACTCGAGAGCCTTTTCGTGCTGGCCCTGCGCGGAATAGGCGACACCCATTTCATCCAGTGTCTCCGCTTCGTTCGCGCGGCTACCCGTTTGTCGCTGAATCGTCAGTGCCTGGCTATCGTGGTCCAATGCTTTCTGAAACTCACCCAGCCGCCGGTAGGTGCGGCCGATGTTGAGGAGCGTATAAGCCTCAGAATTCTTGTTTCCACCGGCGCGAAGCAGCGGAAGCGCCTGTTGAAGATAGTCAAGCGCTCTTAGATGTTCGCCTGATTCGTAATACGCAATGCCGATGTTGTTAAGCGCAAGTGCCTCATTTTGCGCACTGCCGAGTGATCTGAAAACCGCCAGCGCCTGGCTGTAAAACTCCAACGCTTTCTGCCAATCCGCTACATCGTTGTAAATCTTGCCGATGTTATTGAGCGCACTTCCTTCAGCTAATCGCAGGTTGTTCGCTCGCGCCAGTTTCAGCGACTGATGAAAGTGGTCCAACGCTTTGCCGACGTCGCCGAGAATGTCGAGCATCCCGCCTACATAGGTTTCGGTTGAGGCTTCGAGCCTCGGATTTTTAAGAGACACAGCGATTGCCAGTGTCTCGTTGAAATACTCGAGCGCTTTGCGGACTTCGTTCAACTGGTAATGTGTTATACCGAGCGATAACAACGTGAGGGCTCGGCGATAAGTGTCTCCGGCCTCGGAAAATAGCGACAGCGCGCGTTGATACTTCTCGATCGCGGCGCGTCTTGCTTGAGCAGTTTGCTGCGCTCGTGTTTTTCTCGCGTCGTCAAATGCTAATTGGGCGGCGGCGTGGCCCTTGTCAGTTTCGGTCGCTTCACGCAATGCGATGATCTGTATCTGGTAACGTCCGGCGGGAGCGCTGCTATTTGGCGAACGCACATCTACCCGGTATTCACCTGACATGGAGGCTATTACCAGAATGGGTTCCGGCCCCCATCTGTCATTGGGACTATCGCTCTCGGCGAGTTGCTTGCCGTCAGGTCCAAAAATGGCCGTGACCAGATCGATATTTTCCTGTTCTGCCTGGGCGTGCAGAAATTGGCCTGTTGTGAGCTGGATTCGATATGAATGAGTCTCGCCTCCCTTCAACTCGCGTTGCACGGGTGCGAGCGGGGGCAAGTCCTTTACCGTTTGGCCTAATGCCGGCAGGACACACATCGTTCCCGCGAGCAGGATCTGAACCAAAGGATGAAGGAATTTCTTCTTCATAAACGCGAGTTCAGCTCTGTACGTGCCGAGTAGAGGTGGCTGGAGCGTGCCACCTCTATAACCTCGGTTCAACCTGCACTTACGCGGAAGCAGCCGACGCATCTTCCACGGGATCTGGCACCGTTGTCCCTCCCGCCTGAGCCACGAAGGTTCCTTCGTCTTGCGTTATATCATTAGGGTTGGACCAATTTCCCATCGCGGCAGGTCCGACGAAGAAGTTATTGACCGTCCAGGTGACGGGGGGCGAACCGAGCGGGAACGTGAAACTCCTGGTGCTACCATCACCTCGCAGGATCGCGGGAGTTGTGTGTATCACATGGTATAGGCCGTCACCTGATGGGCCATGAAGGTGGTATTCGCCAGAGCCTGGCTCAATTTCCTCAAAGTAAAGCGGGTTCAGAGCAGCGTGATCCTCCGGGCTTCCTCCGATTATCTGGGTCATCCTTATCTGTTGCGGCATCGTACTTTCTCCTTTGGTGGTTGGTGATTAACACAGCCGTAACGACTGTGCTCCGGGCATGCGGACGTCGATTGCCTTGGGCAGGCTTACGCGCGTCGCACTCTTCTCAACTATTAACGCGAGAACTTTTGAAGAAATCACCAACTCAACTACCCGCCGGCAGCCGAGGCCTCTTCCTCGAGAGTTCCTCCTGCCTGGGCCACGAAAGTCCCTTCATCGTTTTCGATTTGATGGTCGTTAGTCCAATTGCCATTGGCGATCTCGGGAGTGATCTCGAAGTTGGTGATGCTCCAGGTGACTCCCGACATCTCCTTCAGCTCAAACGAGAAATCCCGGCCTGTTGCCAGAACCGGTGGATCCGTCGGTATCAGGTCGTTACTGGGAGCGTAGAACAGATACGTGTCATTCACGGTCGTTGGCAAGAAGTAATTACGCTTTAGAGCCTGGTGATCCCGAGGATCGCCTCCGTGTACGGTGTCAATCTTTATCTTTTTGGGGTCGTCGCGCATTAACGCCTCCTGTCGATGGCAGTGGGTTGACACAAGCGCAAAGACTTGTGCTCTGAGCTTGCGGAAAGTGTTGAACGCTACAAAAAGTGGGAAAAGCTTAAGTTTTCGGAATGCCGACTAACTTAGACGATTCTGGATGGCGGAATAATACATCATTACCAGCGAGCTACAAAAGCCACAAAAGTGCCTGTGCTCTCTATGACTAAGGCGTTCAGTGGTGTTCGAGTTTGACGGGGTAAACCAGTAACTTACCCGGGCTCTTTACGGTCGTTAGATTTGCGCCCTTTTCGGCGTCGATTTTGGGAGCTGAGTTTGTTGTAAGGAAGTTCTGCACTGCCTGGTTCCGGGCGGGATCAGTGATAAGCCCTCCGGTTCGATCACCCGCGAATTCACGTAGACCCTCCAACTCGGCCAGCGCGTCGGCGGAGAAAACGAGCCACAGCTTTTCCGTCCCTTCCTCCTTATCGAATTGAAACCACGTTTTCTCCGGGATTTGGACCACCTGGTCCGAGGGTAAGAGCGAGGAACCTTTGTTTGCACTCGATGACGGGAAAAGCGCCACGAACTGAGTCTGCGCAGACGCCCCCGGCGGTCCTTCACTCAGAACGTACAGGTGACCCGACTGCGGGCTGCGAAAGTTCATACGAATCTGGTAGTCCGCTTCGAAGATCATCTCGCCTGGAAGGATGAATTGCTCCTGATACGGCTTCTTATTTCTGAACTTCTGTACGGTAATCCAGTACGTAAGTGTGCGCTCTTCAGCGACAGCGGGGACGGTTGGCAAAGTGACGTTAGTATTAGGGGACTTTGGTTGCTCGGAAACAGAGTGCCATATCTTTAAGCCGTAGATAGCAGTCAAAGCAATCACCACTAAGGCGGCGGCTATCATTGAGTTTCGCTTTTTGTTGTATGACGCGTGCTCAGTCGGGAGCGGCCCAATTGGATCTGTTGGACCAGGCATTTCCCGCGTGTGCGATGCCGAGAAGCGCTCATTTGCCGCTTCTGATTCCAAATACCTTTTCAACGTGCGCAGATCAATCATCATGTCTTTCGCCGTCTGATACCGCTCTTCAGGCTTCTTGGCCAAAGCTTTAGACACGATGCGCTGCAGTTCAGCCGGCACCTTTCGCTTCCTGAACTGCGTTAACGGCACCGGATCTTTCTCCAGGATCTGCACGATGGTGTGGCTCAGCGTCGCGCCTTTGAACGGCAGCAGCCCGGACACCATTTCGTAAATCATGACTCCGGTGCTCCAGATGTCCGTGCGCTCGTCGACCACCTTCGCCTGAGTCTGCTCGGGCGACATGTAGTTGACCGTGCCCATTACCGTGTGCGGAGCAGTCTTGAACTCTGTCGCAGCTTCGAGTTCGGAGTATTGATCCGTCAATATCGACGGCTTCCGTTCCGAGACTTTAGCCAAACCAAAATCGAGCACTTTAACCACGCTGTCACGCCGCCGGATCATCACGTTCTCCGGCTTTATGTCGCGATGAACAATGCGAGCGTCGTGAGCAGCATCGAGGGCGGCAAGTACCTGGATTGCGATATCGATGACTTCGGCGATTTCGAGTTTCTTCGCACGCAGAGAGTCGCGCAGCGTTTCGCCGTCGATGAACTCGGTGGCCAGAAACGTCAACCCATCGATTTCGCCAAATTCGAAGATGGTGAGAATGTTGGGCTGGTTCAGCGACGATGCAATTTTTGCTTCCTGGCGAAAGCGCTGCATTCGTCGCTTGTCTGAAGCGATGTCCTCTGACAGCACCTTCAACGCGACCGTGCGACCGAGACGCGAGTCTTTGGCCAGGTAAACTTCACCCATGCCACCGACGCCGAGCGTGTCGAGAATCATGTAGGAACCGAGCTGTTGATCTTTGCTCAGCCGTGGATGCGGCTCGTCGTGTTCATCTTCACCAACCAGCAACTCTGCGTGCTGTTCCGCTGCAACTCCGTCAATAAACTTCTCGTCGCTTGCCTTCTGGTGCGACTCGAGCAGCTTCTCTACTTCTTCCCGCAAAGATTCATCGACGCCACACTGATTCTTGACGTAGTCGGCTCGCGCTTCACTATCGAGCGAGATTGCCAACTTGAATATGCGACTGATTTGTTGCCAGCGTTCGGGCGTCAACTAGCTGCGCTCCCGGTTAGTTGTTGATGGAGCCACGCACGCGCAAGGTTCCAGTCGCGAGTCACTGTGTTTTCGGATACGTTCAACACACCCGCAATCTCCTCGTTGCTGAGTCCGCCGAAGTACCTCAACTCGACGACGTGACATCGTCGCGGATCCATCTTAGCCAGAGTCGTGAGTGCTTCGTCCAAACGGAGTATTTCCGCACTCTTCTCGTTCGCGACTATTGCAACTTCTTCCAGCGAGACCTGCTGCGCTCCGCCGCCCCGTTTTGCATAAGCGTGGCGGCGTGCATGATCGATGAGAATTCGTCGCATTATCTGTGCCGAGATGGCGAAGAAATGCGAACGATTCGCCCAGTGAACATTTCTCTGATCGACGAGGCGGACGTAGGCTTCGTTAATGAGGGCAGTAGTTTGTAGTGTGTGACCTTTTCGCTCGCGGCTCATGTAGCGGCGCGCGAGGCGGTGGAGCTCTTCGTAGACGAGTGGATACAACTCGTCGAGTGCGGATTGATTCCCATCGCTCCACTCGGCGAGCAGTTGCGTGATCTCATGCTGTTGCGGTTTGTGCGTCAATTGGGGGAAACAACGACTTATGCTTCAAACTGGGTGATTTCACCAGGTTTTCGAAGCATCTTGTTTACTTCTCCAACGTGGAGTTCTTCTTCAGCGATCATTCGTCGCGCGTAATCTTCAAGCAATATTGAACGGTCTCGGACCAGGTCAAACAACTGTTTGTACAGTGTGAGTCCGGTGTTCTCGGCTTCGAGCGACTCGATAAGGATGTCGTGTATTCCGTGCTTGTGTGTTTCGAGCAGCGCGCCGATCTTCAGCGACGGATGTTCACCAAAATGCGTCACGAGCTCTCCGGCTTCGGTTGCGTGCGCAAGACACGTATTCGCTTCGTTGCGCAACCAGCTAACGATCGGAATCCTGTTGTGACCAAAGACCATCATTGAGTAGTGAGTGTACCGAACGACACCAGCCAGCTCGGCCTCCAGGATCTGATTTAAGAGCTTCACAGCCGTCGCTTTATCGAATCTTTCCTCAGACATATTTTCCTCCTGTTTAGCTTGCCTCAAAAGTAGCCATTCAGTATACGCAGCGCCGAAGGCGCGGAATATGATAGCCAGGGGCAAGCGTCCGAGCGGAGCGAGGCGCGTCGCCCCTGGCTGACGGAAGTAAATTGATGAGAGCACTGAAAGTGCGAAATATCATCGCTATTATTCCGCTCTTTCAGAGCTTTGGCAGCCATTATGCTTTTTATCCAGGGGCGACGGCCTCGCTCCGC
>JBIOUJ010000026.1:0-12616 GCA_044867025.1 Pyrinomonadaceae bacterium
AGAGATACGCAGAGAACCGCAGAGAAGATTTTCAAATTCAGACACCACCAGGATATATGACCAATGATTCGACTCGGCCCTCCTGTAGTAAGATATCGCCAGTCTGGGCGTGGATAATCTAATCGAAAACCTGAGCGCGATCGTGGGGCGCGAGAACGTTCTCTCAAACCCTGACGAACTGCTCGTCTACGAGTGCGACGGTCTACCGCAACACAAGCACCGACCGCGCGCCGTGGTCTTCCCGTCCTCGACCGAAGAAACATCCGCCATCATGCGCGAGCTCGCGCGCGCGAACGTCCCCTTCACTCCGCGCGGCGCAGGCACAGGCCTCTCCGGCGGCGCTCTCGCACTCAACTCCGGCGTCGTGATCGAAATGGCGCGCATGCGTAAGATTCTGCGCATCGACGTCGAGAACCGCCTGGCCGTGGTCCAACCCGGTGTCGTTAATCTCCACGTATCACGCGCTGTGGCGCCCTACGGCCTGTACTACGTCCCAGATCCGTCGAGCCAACCGACCTGCACCATCGGCGGCAACATCGCCGAAAGCGCCGGCGGTATTCACTGCTTGAAATACGGCACCACGACTGATCACGTGCTTGCTTGTCGCGTTGTGCTTGCAGGCGGCGAAATCGTCGATCTCGGCGGCGCTCCTGGTTACGACTTGTTGGGAATATTCATCGGCTCCGAAGGAACGTTCGGCATCGCAACCGAGGCCACGTTGAGGTTGACTCAGTCGCCACCCGCCGTGCGCACGCTGCTCGCAGAGTTTGCCGAAGTAAACGACGCGAGCCACGCTGTCTCCGCGATCATCGCCGCAGGCGTAATGCCCGCAGCACTCGAGATGATGGACCGCGAGATCATTCGCGCAGTCGAGGCGAGTGTCTTCGCCGCCGGTCTGCCACCCGACGCGGGCGCCGCTCTGCTGATCGAGCTGGACGGCATCGAAGCCGGTCTCGACGATGAAGCTCAGAAGGTGACGAGCATCTGCATGGAATTCGGCGCGCGCAATTGTCGCTACGCGCGCGATGAAGCCGAGCGAAAGAAACTGTGGGCCGCGCGGAAAGGCGCGTTTGGCGCGATCGGGCGCATCACGCCTGACTCGATGATCCAGGACGCAGTCGTTCCGCGTTCGCGTCTGCCGGAAGTTTTAGCCGCCGCGTATGACATCGCCACGCGTTATCAATTGCGAATCGCAAATGTCTTTCACGCCGGCGACGGCAATTTACATCCGCTGATCTGTTTTGACTCTCGTTTTCCGGAAGAAGTGATTCGCGTGCGCGAGGCGGGCCGCGAGTTGATGGAAGTTTGCGTAAGAGCGGGCGGCACGATCACCGGCGAACACGGCGTGGGTTTGGACAAGCGCGAACTGCTGCCACTCGTGTTCTCGGAAGCCGACATGAATGCGATGTTGAGTGTTCGAGCTGCGTTCGATCCATTGGGTCTTTGCAATCCGGGAAAGATTGTTCCGCTGCTGCGCGGGTGCGGCGAGGCAAAAGGCGTTGGCGCCGCAGTTGAAACTCGATCGAGATCGGTTGAAACACACGCGGCGCGCGTGCAACACGCAACCAAAACGTTTCTAAAAACTGAGTTTCACCCCGCAAGCGCAGCGCCGTTGCTCGCACGTATTGTTGGACCATCTAATATTTCCTCGCATCCAACATCGCTCACAGTCTTCCCGACTTCCACCGAGCAAATCTCTGAGATCTTGAAACTCGCATTTCGCGAACACTGGCGAGTTTTACCCACTGGCGGAGCGACGTGGCTCGATCCGCAGTCGAATTCATCGGCGAACGTGATCGTCAACACCAGTCTTCTCGATCAGATCGTCGAACACGAACCGGCGGACTTGATCGCCATCGCGCAAGCAGGCGTAAAACTACGTGACTTCAACGCGAAACTCGAAGAGAACGGACAGTGGTTGCCGTTGGATCCGCCAGATGATGGTCGGGCAACGATTGGAGGAGTCGTTGCAACCGGCCTTGGTGGGCCACAACAACTCGGCTACGGACGTCCACGTGGAACAGTGATCGGAATGCGCGTCGTGCTCGCCGATGGGAGTGTGATCAATCCAGGTGGACGTGTCGTTAAAAACGTTGCGGGTTACGATCTTTGTAAGTTGTTCACCGGCAGCTTTGGTACGCTAGGAATAATCACTCAAGTAAACTTTAAATTAAGGCCTCGGCCGGAGCGTGAAGCAACTATAATCACGAGCGGTGAGCTTCCCGATCTGCGTTCAAACGCGCGAACGATTCTGGATGCGAGGCTGTTTCCTGTCGCCGCGGAGATCGTGTCTCCAGCATTCGCTGAGCGGCTTGGGATCGCGGCGCGTCAGAATTCTCCTGTGTTGTTGATTCGCTTTGCGGGAAACGAGAAGGGCGTCAGTTATCAAGTCGAACAGGCTCTGGCGAAACTGGAAAACGCGGATTATCTATCCAACGATTGTAAACTCTGGAGTGATATTGCCACCGTTGCGTTTGATGAAGCGATCTGGCGAATGGGAGCGCTTGATGGAAATGTAAGCGTGGCTGAACAAACAGAATTGGTGCGCCGCGTGAAGCAGCAACTCGATCCACTCGGTGTGTTTGGTACACAAAAAGCACAAAGGCCAATATGAAGACTCTACGAACGTTTAGACCAATTGCTTTGATTCTGGCGCTGGTTTTCGTGAATGCGCCTATTGCGGCTGCTCGCGAGCCGGTGCGCGCGAAGCACGGGATGGTGGCTTCGACAAACGAGGTCGCTTCGCGTGTGGGCGTTGAAATCATGAGACGCGGCGGTAACGCGGTCGATGCTGCAATTGCCGTTGCGTTTGCGCTCGCCGTCACACATCCGGCCGCAGGAAATCTCGGCGGCGGCGGTTTCATGATGATTCGTCTCAAAGACGGTAGGTCGACGGCGATTGATTATCGAGAGATGGCGCCGCTGGCGGCCCATCGCGACGTCTACCTCGATAAAGAAGGGAACGTGATCAAGGGCGAGGGCGGATCGCTCGTCGGCTATCGTGCCGCGGGTGTTCCAGGCACTGTCCGTGGAATGGAACTGGCGCTGAAGAAATACGGTTCGGGCAAACTCACCTGGGCGCAGCTCGTCGAACCAGCGCGCCGTCTCGCTGCAAACGGCTTTACGGTTACGTACTCGCTGGCACATTCGCTTCATTCCACTCGTGAATACCTTTCGACGTACGCAGAAACAAAACGAATCTACTTGCGAGGCGGCAACTTTTATAAAGAGGGCGAGATTTTCCGCCAACCCGAACTCGCCGCAACTTTCACGCGGCTGCAACGGCTTGGTCCAAATGAGTTTTACGAAGGTGAAACAGCGCGACTCATCGTTGCAGATATGAAGCGCAACAACGGTCTCATGACGATGGAAGACTTGCGTGGCTACGTGGCGAAGGAACGCACGCCGGTGCGCGGAAGCTATCGCGGTCATGAAATCATCTCGATGCCGCCGCCTTCCTCGGGCGGCGCGGTGCTGATCGAAATGCTCAACATCCTCGAAGGTTTCGATCTGAAGAAACTGGAGGCGAGCTCGTCTGACCGTTATCACCTCATGGCCGAGGCGATGCGGCGCGCGTTTGCAGACCGCGCTGAGTACATGGGTGACAGCGATTTCGTGAAGGTTCCGGTCCCCGGGTTAATCGATAAATCTTACGCTGCGACGCTGCGCGCGACGATCAACACCGATCGCGCTTCCACGAGCACCGAAGTTCGCGCCGGGCGCCCTGCGGGTTATGAATCGGAAGATACGACGCACTTCACGGTCGTCGACGCCGAGGGCAATGCAGTCTCAAACACCTACACGCTCAACGACTCGTATGGCTCTGCGGCAGTGGTAAAAGGCACGGGCATGCTCCTCAACGATGAGATGGACGATTTTGCAGTCAAACCCGGAACACCAAACATGTACGGTCTGATCCAGGGCGAGCGCAATGCCGTGGCGCCGAAGAAACGTCCGTTATCTGCGATGACGCCGACAATCGTTCTTCGCAAGGATGGGAGTCTGTGGTTCACCGTCGGCAGCCCAGGTGGACCAACGATCATCAACACCGTGCTGTGCGTCATCACAAACGTGATCGATTACGAGATGAATATTCAACAGGCAATCGACGCCCCTCGCATTCATCACCAGTGGTTACCGGATGAATTGGTGGGCGAGCCCTTTGGCTTGTCCGGCGACACGCAACGCGCCTTACTCTCGCGCGGTCACAAGCTCGCCGAAAAACCACGTTATCTCGGCGACGCCGAAGGTATCATGATCGAAGAAAAAACCGGCACGCGCCTGGGCGCCACCGACCCGCGACGCAGCGACGGACAGGCGGTTGGGTACTAGGCTCTCTCTGCGTCCTCTGCGTATCTCTGCGTTCTCTGCGTTTAAGGCAGTTCCAACGCAGAGGACGCAGAGATACGCAGAGGAACGCAGAGAAAACCTGCCATGGACTTACTATCAAAGGCTTTGACACGCGAACAAGATAAGCTGCTGGCGTGTATTCATTGCGGGCTGTGTCTAGAGGCGTGTCCGACGTATGTGATTACGGGGAACGAGAATGATGGACCACGCGGGCGGCTTTATCTGATGAGGGCGGTCGCGGAGGGACGGATCGAGAATACTTCGCGAGCGTTTCAGACGCATATCGACCGGTGTCTCGGTTGCCGCGCGTGTGAGCAGGTCTGTCCGGCCGGGGTTGAGTACGGTCAACTGCTCGAAGCCAGCCGAGAGGTGCTGCTCGAATCGCAGCCGAAGTCTGACTATGCAAACAAGGTTCTCCGTTTCGCGTTGCGGAATGTTTGGTTGTCGCCGCTGCGTCTGCGAATCTTCTTTGCGGCGTCGCGCGTGTTTCGCGATCTCGGTTTGGCGCGGCTGGTTTTGAATTCAGGATTGGCGCGTCGTATTTCGCCGCGCGCCGAGTTTGCAGTCGCACTGTTGGAAAGTTCGCGTCCGATATTCCGGAGTCCAAAGTCCTCGACAAAAACCGATCGGAGCGGCGAGAGCGTATTGTTGTTCTCAGGCTGCGTGGGTGAAGGACTGTTTGCAAGAGTGAACCGAGCTACAGCGCGGGTGTTGCGCGCCAACAACGTCCAGGTCAGCACACCGAAGGACCAGGTTTGCTGCGGCGCTCTGCACGCGCACGCCGGAGATCTCGAATGCGCTCGCGAGCTTGCACGAAAAAACATCGCCGCATTTGACTCAGACGCACCTATCGTCACGAATGCCGGGGGCTGTGGCGCGATGCTCGTCACTTACAAACACCTGTTCGAGAACGATGAAACACTGGCCCAGGCGGCCGCGAACTTCAGCGCCAGAGTGCGTGACGTCAGTCAACAACTCGAGAGCTCCGGAATGCTGACGGCACCGAGCGCCGTGGAAACTCCGGTGACTTACGACACCTCATGCCACCTTTTGTACGGGCAGCGCACCGGCGAAGCATCGGAGAGAATGTTACGAACCGTTGCAACTACTAACTTTGTTCCGCTCAACGGCACCGAAAGATGCTGCGGCGCCGCCGGCATCTACAACCTGCTCCAGCCCGAGATGTCGCAACGCGTCCTGAACGAGAAGTTGGCCCACGTGAAGGAGACAGACGCTGCTATACTGGCCACTGGCAATCCCGGTTGCCAGATGCACATCGGCGCCGGCGCCAGTCTCGCGGGAATAAAGCTGCGAGTTTGCCACCCCGTAGAACTCGTGGACCAGGCGTACGAACGCGCCGGCTTCTACAATCTAGCCGATGGAAAACAAGACTCTTAACCGAATGACGCTCGCGATTTTCGCGCCGCTTCTGATGCTGACCGGCATAGCGGGCTTCATCATCCCACCACAGTACCGCCTGATGAGCGGCGAACCGGCCTACAACTTATTCCATCTCTTCTTTGGCGCGATTGGGTTATTCCTGGTGACGGCGACAAAAGACGATCTGTGGGCCAGCTTGTTCAATTTCGGGTTTGGTCTAATAGATCTTTACCAGGTATTAGCGAGCGTTGTGGGGCTTACCCCGATACAGTATTTCTTTTGGACGTACTTTGACGACGTGGCTCACGTCATCATCGGCTTTGCGCTGGTGATTATCGGAGGTTACGGCTTACGAAAGTGGAAGACCCCCGATCAGCGTTAGCTTTACGTTTCCGTCCTGGTCGAGCGCGACCAGATCTGCGCGCTTTCCTACCTCGATCGAACCACAAACTTTATCGACGCCCAGCAGCCGCGCGGGATTTGACGACGCCATCTGCGCGAGATCGACCCACGACACGCCGAGCGAATGCATCAACCGCACAGCATCGAGCATGCTGATCACTGAACCGGCGATGCTCCCAGCCGCGTTTGCCGTGCGGCCGTTTTTCACTGTTATCGTTTCACCCCAGATCTCGTAATCACCATCGCCCTTCCCTGCCGCCGCAATCGCATCGCTGATCAGACTGATACCAGTCGCGCTTTTTATCTTCAGCAACACGCGCAGCATGAAAGGATCGAGATGGATGCCATCCGCAATCACATCGAACGTTACGTCTTCACGCGACAATCCCCACGCGATTGGTCCAGGATTGCGATGATGCAACGGCGCCATCGCGTTCATGAAGTGCGTCATGTGGCGAGCTCCGGCATCACACGCTTCATCGAGCACCTTCAAGTCCGCGCGTGTGTGACCGATTGAGATAATCCAACCGCGCGCCTTCAACTCTCGCACGAGCTCGACGCCGCCACTCACTTCCGGCGCCAGCGTGATCATCGGCACTGCATTCTGCGGCACACGAAGAAAAGCGAGATCGTCGGGACTCGAGTAAGTCTTGAAATACTCAGTGTGCAACGCGCCGCACTGTGCAGAGTTAACAAACGGACCTTCGTAGTGCACACCCAGCACACGCGCTCCACCGTTTCCCATCTCCGATATCGCAGCCACGGCATTCGAGTAATTCTCGTCACTCGCCGGCACAAATGTGGGCAGCCACCCAGTCACGCCTTGCGAACCCAAATATCTCGACAGTTCTTGCAGCGCTGCCGGCGTTGCATCCATCACGTCCACACCGGCTGCGCCATGAATGTGAACATCGATGAATCCTGGCAGAAGAATCAGGCCGGACAGATCCAATACGTTCAACTGAGTGGCAGGCACAGGACCACCAACAGACACGATCGATCCCGAATCAATCACGATTGTGCCGTTTTCGATCACGCGATCTGTGGTGACCACAGATGCGTTCTTTAAAATTGAACTCACCGCGGGTATTCCAATTTAAAAGAATTTTCTCTGCGGCACTCTGCGTATCTCTGCGTTCTCTGCGCTAAACAGCTTTTCAACGCAGAGATCGCAGAGATACGCAGAGGACCGCAGAGAAAACTGGTCCCAGCTAGAAGAGAAACTTCAATCCAAACTGAAGGACTCGTGGATCACGGAAACTCGTAACCGATCCAAAGAGCGCTTCATTCGTAATCGCTCTGCTGGTGCTCAAAGCTCGGAAGTTCGTGTGATTGAAAATATTGAATGCCTCAGCACGCAGTTGGATTGAAGTATTCTCACCAAGACGGAAGTACTTGGACAGAGTGAAATCCACACGTGCCGTCGGTGGACCATCAACACCACCGCGCGAAGCATCCCCAGGCACATTCTGTACGCCGGTAGCGCCTGCCGGAGTCTGTTTGGCGAAACAGGCGCCATTGAACCACTGGTCGACGGTGCGCGGTGCACCTTCATTCGGATCGCAAAGCAATCGTGGTCTACCGCCAGCGACGATTGCGGGAATGAATCCGATGCCAGCGGTATCGTAGCTGGAACTCGTTACCGTAAATGGCAGCCCAGTGTAGTAACTCGCGATGCCGGACACCTGCCATCCTCCCAACACCTTACCGGTAAACCCGTGCTGATCTGAGAAGAACGGCAACTCGTAGATGTAATTGCCGGTCAGTATGTGACGGCGATCGAGAATCGCCCTGCCGTATTCAGCTCTGATGTTGTTCACATCCTGCGGGGCCGCATTTACTGAAGAGGTTTGATTGTCGGTCAGATTCTTCGACCACGTATAAGCCAGGTTCAACTGTGAAGCACCCGAAAGACGATGCTCAACATAAGCCTGGAGGCTGTGATAATTCGAGTTATAACGCGTCTCGAGCACATTGATAGAGCGATAACCGCGGAACGGGCGGATTTGATCGAAGATTGCGGGCGTTGCGGTCAGTGCTGTGCCGGCCGCCATACACGCCTGCGTAACCACACCCGGATCCTGTAACGCCGCTGTGCCGGTTGCACATTGAGAATTCAACGCGAAACCTACAGGCAGATCGTTATATTCGGTGTTTCCATTCAGATGCGTTCCCTTCGAACCATAGTATCCAACTGAGACGACGGTATTTGCTCCAAATTGACGCTGCACATCCAACGACCAGTGCTGCATGTAAGGAGTCTTAAAATCCGGCTGGATGGCACGGATAGACGCCGGAGTCGCTGAGGCAACAACCGGTACTGGCGCACCTACCGGAATCGGCTGGTCCATACTTGTCAACAGTTGTGTAGCAGTCTCCTGGAACGGGGGATTCAAGGCGAGAAGCTCAACGGCGCTCACTGCCACTTGCTCGTGATAAATGCCGTAGCCGAGGCGAACTGAAGTTGTGCCCTTACTGAATGGATCCCATGCGATGCCGAGTCGAGGCGCAAAGTCATGCTTCGATGCCTCATAAATATACTTGCCAAATGGCGACGGGGTTGGGTGGCAATTAAACGCTGCCGGGCCAGTTTGAAAATTCTGCGCGTTAACGATCATGCCGTTGCAGAAATTTCCTGTGCCGGCCCGCCGGTTTCCAGCTCCTGTAACAATCGGAGCGTCCGAGGCTCTCCAAAGACCGGGATCGAAATTGGACAGCACTCCGTTGCGATCGTAAGGAGGTCCGAAGTAGGACCAGCGAACGCCGTACGTCACTGTAAGATTTTTGCGAGCGCGCCACTCGTCCTGTGCAAACGACTCGATCGACCTTTGACGAAGGTCCACGGTCAGATCGAGTTTTGACTGGGTGAAGGTGATGTTCTTGCCCATCATGAAACAAGCCCAGTTCTGGTACAGCGTGTTTATCGCCGTAGAGGCGACGCCAGTGGCTCGCACACAAGCCGGAGAGCTAAGCGATGTGACGGTGTTGTTGAAGGCGCTGAATTGCCCCTGATTGGTTCCGGACAGGGCATTCTCCATCTTTGTGTTGCGCGACCACATCAAACCAAACTTCATCGAATGGTTTCCACGAATCCACGCGAAGTTACCCGCGATGTTTCCTTTCGACGAAGGATCGATATAGTTGCTGAACCCGGTGAGCGAGTTGAAACCAGTGACACTGACGATTGGCACCGTGTCTCTCACGCTGGTGTAAGGCAGATTGGCTGCAATCGGCGATACATTCTTGGCGAGTAAGCCGACCGTGTCGATGTAAATCGCACCATAACCGTAGGTGAAGAGACCTTCAAAGATCATGTTCGGGTTCGGCGTGTAGATCATCTGCGCCGAATGAGTTTTTCCGGGTGAATCTGACTCGGTGCGGTTAACAAAAGGCAGATTGGAACGCCCGCCAATTGTTCCGTCTGCATCCTGAGTCGGAATCTTGTCGTGTTCGAAGCGATAAAAGAAAGTCCAGCGATTGTTGAATGTGTGGTCGAGCCTGATGATCTCCTGGCGAAACTTTGCAACGTTTACATCGGGGAAATCGAGTTGAAGCGTTGCCGCGTCAGTAGGATTCGGTACCTGGTTCCAGATCAAGTCTATGTATTGCTTAGCAACATTACTGACCGGCGTAAGACTGGCGAGCGGCGTGCCCGCAGGCAAAACCTGCGTGCAGTTTGTCGCGCTTGAAGCACTCAAGCAAATCGGTATTGGAAAAACTCCCTGCTTCATTTGCGCAGATGGAACGGCGCCGCCGCCGGCAACGTTACGCGTGGACAACGTCGGATAGCGCGTGTCGCGGCGTTGCTCTTCGGAGAAGAAGAAGAAAGTCCGCGCGAGTTTCTTTGCGATCCCGCCATTACCTTCACCAAAGTTAAGAAAGTAAACCGGACCGCCAACTGTAAATCCGTAGTTGTTATAGCGGAATGGCTTTCGCCGGATTTTCCCGTTTGAATCACGGCCGAACAGTGCCGCGAGCGTAGGTGTGCGATTAGATTGAAAGTCGTTGGCGTTAAAAGCCTCGTTGCGAATGAACTCAAAAGCAGTGCCGTGAAATTCCTCGCCACCTGATTTAGTTATAATGTTCACTTGTCCGCCACCGCTGCGACCTGATTCTGCCGGATACAAACTCCGAAGCACCTTGAACTCGGCGATGGAATCAATGCTGGGATATGCCTGAATGGTGAGGTTTGATCCCCGGTCTGTGACGTCGGCACCGTCGACGGTAAAGGTATTCTGCGTACTGCGAGCACCGTTAACAGAAATGAGAGTTCTGTTCACGACTTGTGTATCGGGATTATTTGTTCCGGTGAACACAAGATCGTCAAGGTCGTTCGACACGCCGGGCGCGAGCGTTACGAGCTGAACGAAGTTTCTGTTGTTGATTGAGAGCTGGCGCACCTGGTCGCCGTTAATGACGGTCGAAGTTGTTGCCGTGGTTAACTCAACCGCCACAGGTGCAGACTCAACCAATACAGATTCAGTAATATTGCCGGCTTCCAATATCACATCGACGGTTCGACGGTCGCCTACGTCGAGTTTGACTCTACTCAGGAGTGACTTCTTGAAACCCGGCGCCTCGATCGCCACGTCGTAAAAACCTGACAAGAGGTTAGGCGCAACGAACTCTCCATTCTCATTAACGGCGATCGTCCGCACCTCAACCTTCTTATCGGCGTCCGAGATGGTCACGGTCGCACCTGAAACTGTTGCGCCATTGGAGTCTTTAACGGTGCCACTTATGACACCAGTCGTTTCCTGGGCAGGGCTAACTTGCGAAAAGCTCAGCAAAGCCAGCGCTACAAACACCGCGCGCACATAGCGAAGGGGATATTTCATTGTGTTTCCTCTTTTTGGGCGATACTTAGATAACTGGTAGTAGACGATTTGCTCAAGGCGTTTTAGTGGGCGGAACGAGAGCGTAGTCCCCGCACTTATATGTCGAGATTCGGAATCCTGGATATGCGTTTAGATTTTCGGACGGAGAGCCTCACAGAATTCCACTCAGCGGCACGCCGAGGTATCGTCTGAGTCCTCATACTGCAACAATTAGCGTCATTGTCAGTGCGAACAATACTCGAAGTTGACGTGTGCTTTCAACGAGGTCGACCAAAGTTGTGTTTTATGCAATCGCTGTGCGCTTAAGCAGTGGTTTTAAAAGGCGGCGCGCCGGATCCGTTCCAGGTAGGCGCCATCGGGATTCAACTCGCTGGGCCGGGCCGTGAAATCGTAAGAGAACAGAATGAACCCCTCTGCGCTCAGCGCACGCGCCACGTTGATCTTTTCAATCGCTGACTCAGACGGGATACGGTATGCGCCGATGCCCGCCCAGACGCGTCGCTTCGCGCCGTGCGCTGTCGTGGTTGCTACTTCGATCTGCTTCTGGAAAACGGCTGTGTCGGTCGAGTAGGCCATCGGACACGCTACATCGAGTATTCCCATCTGCAACCAACGCCGCCAATCCTGGAACCGACGTGTGTAAGCATTCTCGTCGTTGGCGAAGACTGCCGCAGACACCAGCGCTTCCGGACGTCGTTTCTTCACGGCGCGATAGATTCGTTCGACGAGTGTCGTGACTTGTGCGCGTTGGAAGTCTGCAAACTTTGCCGGAAACATCTCGGGCGCCGCGAGTGCATTCGTCTTCAATGTCTTCTTCAGTTCGCGCCGCTCGTCGGATGTGAGCTGTGGTTCCAACCACTTGCGAAAGTTTTCGAGCGACGTACGGCTGTAGTCGAAATCGGGACTGGCAAAACGTACGTAATCAAAGTGCAGACCATCAACCGGATAATGCTTCAGCACGTCCATCCAGATGTTGTAGATGTGATCGCGAACTTTCGGATTTGCCGGTCCGGTGTAAACACCTTCCAGCTCGCCGCGATTCGCCTTGGACCATTCGACGATCTTCTGGCGGTAAGCCGGATCGCGCGGAGAGACGTTGTATAACTCGGCAGCGACGGGCTTTGGGACTGCGAGCCATTCGGGATGTTTGTTGTAGACGTGATCCGGTTGGGCGGGGAGCGCGTCGAGATTGGCGAGCAGGTTTGTATTCAGCCAGCCGTGGACTTTCAAGCCTCGTTTGTGAGCTTCCTCGAGTGTTAGCGCGAGGGGATCGAACGTAGCGGGCTGGTCTTTCAACTCGATCGCACGTGGTTCAACTCTCGATTTGTAGTATGCGTCGCCGCGACCACGAATCTGGACGATCAAGGTGTTGAAGCCGTTGTCAGCGGCGGAGTTTACGAGTTGACGGATTTTCTCGGGCGAGGTGAGTGTGGTCCGTACAACCCAGAGCGCCCGGACCTCCTGCGCCGCCGCCATCGGGTAAACGAGTGCCAGGAAGATTGCGAATTGCGAAATGCGCAATGCGAGTTTCATAGTGTCACTGTTGGATACGGTCAGTACCACCTGCGGTAGCGGGTGGGTCAACCGTCTCCATCACGCGTGATTGCGATGGTTGACCCACCCGCTACCGCAGGTGGTACTGACCG
>JBIOUJ010000027.1:0-14425 GCA_044867025.1 Pyrinomonadaceae bacterium
AAATGGTTCGGAACGTTTTGCGCCTTTTGTGCCTTTTTGTGGCTTCACTCCGGTCGTTCCGGTGGTGCGACGACGGCGACGAAGTCTTCCGCAAAACGTCGCCCGTATTCGTCAAGTAGCTCATTCACCCGTTCGAGGCGCGAGGCACGGACGATTAGACCTGCATGATGCCGCTTCTTTACGCGATAGATGATCTCGGGGTCTACGTATGCCGACGTATCAGGCTGCTCCTGTTTCGCGAGTGACAAAATTATCCCCGCATACTCCTTGCGCAGCGGTGTAACTTTCGACGTTGGTTTTCCGTCTGCGATCTCCAACCTGGCCCATTCGCGCCACAAATTAACACCTGATGCCGCTTCGAGTACGTCGGCGATGTACGCCCCGCCAACGCGCGCCGCGATTTCGAGAAAGTAGAACTTTCCGTCAGCGTCGCTCTTGATAAACTCGGCGTGCGTCGCGCCGCGCTCCAATCCGAGCGCCTTGATCAGCTTTTTGTTCGTGGCCAGCAGTTCCTTCTCATCCGCCGATCCCCGTGCGAGTGTCCTCGAGACATAAGCGCCACCCTGGTGGGCCACCTGCATCGGCGGACGTCCATACTGATTCGTACCCGCAAACACGACCTTACCATCGTTAACCAGCGAATCCACGTGAAAGACCTCGCCCGGAATGAAACGCGCCAGCACATAATACGAAGCGCGCTCGCGGAGATTCTCACGCCTGTTCATTTCCTCGATCGCGCGCCAGACCTCTTCCGGTTCGGAGACCTTCCTGATTCCGATGGCAGACACATCCGAACGCGGTTTGATGACCCATGGTCCAGGAACCGTCCTCATGTACTGGTCCACTTCTTCCGAATTAACGAGTGGCACAAACTCCGGCACTTTGATCCCTGCTCGTTGAGCATGGACGGCCATCGACAGCTTGTCGCGAAACACCTTCGCGCCGGAACTGCTCAATCCGGGCAGACACAAATGCTCGCGCATCAGCGCGGCAGTCACGACGTCAAACTCTTCAAGCGCGATAATCCGATCCACCTTTGCTTTTCGCGCCAGAAACGCGAGTAAATCAATGAACAATGCTGGACCAGCGTCATTTGGAACGGCAATCAGGTCGTCTAGACTCTCGCGCGGCCAGTCTTCGGCGAGCGTCTTTTCCTTCGTGATCAAAACAACATTGCAACCATGTTCCTTGCATTCACGAATAAAATCGGCGCCTTTGAAATATGTTGCGAGGCAAACAATATTGAGGGGGTGACTCATTTCGTTTCTCATTTTCGATCAGTATTCATTAGAATCATATTGCGGAATTCCTGTAAATCCTGGAACAGACATGATCATCAAAGGACCTTACCAAGACGTCTCTATACCTAAAACTGCGCTGACGCCGTTCGTCTTGCACCGCGTATCAGACCTCGGCGACAAACCCGCGCTTATCGACGGGCCAACCGGCAGAACACTGACGTTCGCGCAACTTGGCGATCTGATAAGCATTGCGGCGTACAATCTGGCGCAACGTGGATTCAATAAGGGCGAGGTGTTTGGCATCCTCAGTCCAAACTGTCCAGAGTATGCCATCGCGTTTCACGCCGTGGCGACTTTAGGCGGAATCGTGACTCCGATCAATCCGCTTTACACGCACCATGAAATCGAACACCAGCTCAAAGATTCCGGTGCGCGCTTTTTAGTGACTGTGCCAGGCTGCGCTGAGAAAGCCGGCGAAGCTGCAAAGGCCGCAGGCGTCGAAGAACTCTTTGTGTTCGGCTCAGCGCCGGGCGCGACTTCGTTCGACTCGCTTTTGATCGACAACGGTCGCGCAGAACAGGTCGAGGTCGATCCACTCGAAGATCTTATCGCGCTGCCGTATTCAAGTGGCACTACCGGACTGCCGAAGGGGGTGATGCTCACGCATCACAACCTCGTGGCAAACATCCGCCAGATGGAAGGACTCTGCTACTTTTACGAGACCGACACTTTAATCTGCGTGCTGCCGCTGTTTCACATCTACGGTCTCGTGGTTGTGTTGAACATGGGCCTCTACAGCGGCTCGACGATCGTGACGATGCCGCGCTTCGATCTCGAGTCGTTCCTGAAAGCCGTGCAGGATTACAACGTGAGTCTTGCGCACCTGGTGCCGCCAATCGTGCTGGCACTCAGCAAGCATCCCGTTGTCGACAACTACAAACTGCCGAACCTCAAAACGATCTTTTCCGGCGCCGCGCCACTCGGCGAAGACCTCACGCGCGCATGCATGGACCGGCTTGGTATCAACATTCGTCAGGGTTATGGAATGACTGAGACGAGTCCTGTCACACATTCATCACCCGCGCCTCCGGCAATCGCGAAGTTCGGGTCTGTCGGTGTTCCGGCGCCGAACACTGAATGCAAAGTCATCGATCTCGAAACTGGTGAACCGCTTGGCCCGGGAGAGCGAGGCGAAGTCTGTGTACGCGGTCCGCAGATCATGAAAGGTTATCTCAACAATCCGGAAGCGACCGCGCAGACGATCGACGCCGATGGCTGGCTGCACACGGGCGACATTGGCTACGCCGACGAAGACGGACACTTCTTCATCGTCGATCGCGCGAAGGAGTTGATCAAATACAAAGGCTTCCAGGTTCCGCCGGCGGAGCTCGAAGCAATACTGCTCACGCATCCGTGTGTCTGTGATGCCGCGGTCATTCCCTATCCCGATGATGAGGCGGGCGAAGTGCCGAAGGGAATCGTTGTGTTGAGGGAGCCGACAGCGCCGGAATCGATTCTCGAATTCGTCGCGGAAAGAGTCGCACCGCACAAACGCATCCGCCATCTCGAGTTCGTCGACAAAATACCGAAGTCGCCCTCGGGAAAGATTCTTCGTCGCGTGCTGGTAGACATGGAAAAAGCCAAAACGGTGTAGCCACAAAAGGCACAAAATTTTTTCTTATACCTTTTGTGCCTTTTTGTGGCGCTTGACAGTCCACTAGCCTGCGGAATAGCCTCTTGGTCAATGCTAAAACGGAGGTAATGACATGCATTTTCGTCGTTTACATTTGGTGCTGGGGATGCTTCTGCTAGCCGCACTCCCGCTCGCCGCCCAGGGTCAAAAAACCGGTGAAGCATGGACGGAATGGGAAACGCTCAGTCCGGAGAACGAAGAGTTTACTGTGTCGATGCCGAAAAATATAACTCCGGAATCAACCACGTTTGCCTATCACAAGATGGAACTGAGCGCGCGGCTGTATCTCGCAAAATCGGCCGCCGGACCAGTTCTCGCAGTTGCTTCTTTAAGCGGTATCAAGTCGAACCCCGCAGCGTACACTGAGTTCGCTCGGTTCAATTCTTATGTCGACGCATTCAAAGATTTTTTTCCCGAAAAGGTTCGACCCAAAGGCACTATCACCAAGCTGACGCTGGTGAGCAGTAGCCCCTTCCATGGTTACACGAGTCGCTCCTTCAAAATGACGATTGGCGATCTGACTGGATTGGTCCAGGCAGTGGTGACAAAGAAGCGTTTCTACGCGATTGTTTCGCTCAACACTAAAAAGGACGAGGCGCTCGAAGAAAAATTTCTGAGCTCTTTCGTTGTGCCCGAGCGACAAGTTGAGCAACCGAAGGTCGCCGAGCAGACAGCACAGCCCAACGCTGAAGACCCGTCCGTTGCGAAACCGAATCCGGCAGTGCCATCCGAGACTGATCCCAACCAGCAGCCGGGAACCGACACCAGAACCGACGCGGGCGTGACGAACCCTCCAAATCCAAACAATCCACAACCAAATGCCGGTGGGAAGAAGGGACCCATTGCTGGTGGCGTGTTGAATGGAAAGGCGATTTACTTCCCGACGCCGGAAGTTCCGGCGGGCGAGGCAAGTGGTGTTGTGCTGGTCTCCGTTCTGGTTGACGAGCAAGGAAGTGTTGTTGAAGCACGCGCGATTTCTGGTCCAGCTCACCTGCACACGGCGGCTGTCAATGCGGCTCGTTTGGCAAGGTTTTCGCCGACGTTGCTGATGGGCGAACCGGTAAGGGTTAGCGGAACGCTGAGTTACAACTTCAGTAAGTCAAACTAGAGCTCTCCGAATGAAGAGCACACTAAAGCGCCTCGATACAGTTCACGAAAGACTGTCGACGGCGGTTAGGAACACGAATCCCAACCTCTACTCCAAGCGTCCGGCCGAGAATGAATGGAGCGTCGCAGAGGTGGTCCAACACCTCTGCCTGGTCGAGGAGCGGATAACGGAGGCACTGGAAAAGAGCCTCGCAGGTGGATCACCAAAAGTCGGACCACTGAAGAAGTTGATTCCGATGCGGATCGTCTCGCATCGATTTAAGAAGTTCAAAGCTCCGAAGATGGTGACGCCGAGCAATCCGCCGCCGCTGGAAGAGAACCTCGAGAAGTACGATCGCGCGCGGGGCCGTTTGAAGCAGTTCTGCGCTGAATGCGGAGCGGAACGTCTCAAAACAATATCTGTCAAGCATCCATTTCTGGGCGATATAGATGGCGTGGCGGCAGTCTCAATGCTCAACTTTCACGAGGAACGCCACTACAAGCAGATCCGCGAGATTCTCAAGAAGCTGGAAGGGGCGGATTAATTCTCTTGCAGTTGCACTTGGATGCGGTCAGGTGGTACTGACCGTATCCAACTATGATATGTGAGCTTTAAGACTTGGAGCAGCAATCAAACATGTCAACTGGAATAGCCACATTATGTCCCGCATGGTCCATACCTGGTTATCTTGAAGTTCAAAACGATCACTTGACCGTGAATGGCGTCGACACGCTCGAGCTGGTCAGGGAATTCAACTCGCCATTATTCGTTTTTTCTGAAAAGCGCATTCTCGACAACATCAACCGTCTGCAGCGCGCGGCTGAAGCCGTGGATCGGCCGATCAAGTTTTGCTATGCGTCCAAGGCAAACTCGAACATGGCGATCCTCAAGGTCGTACTCGATTCTGGGATCGACATCGAAGTCAACAGCGGCGGCGAACTGTTCAAAGCGCTGCGGGTTGGCTTCCGGCCGGGACAGATCATCTTCAACGGCACGAGCAAGTCTGACGACGAGCTTGACGATGCAGTGCTTGCCGGAATTTACGCGATCAATGTCGACTCGATTTACGAGATCGAGCTGGTGGAACAATCTGTTGAGCGACTGCGAGCGCGCGGTGAAGACGTCGGTCCGGCTCGCATTACGCTGCGACTCGTGCCTGAGATCGGCACACGCTCACATCTCGGATTGCAGACTGCGTTACTCACTTCGAAATTCGGAATCTCGTCGTCTGAAGTTCTCGCCGCATTTCGTCGCGGCCTGAAAAGCCCGGACTTAGTGAAGGTATGCGGCATTCATATTCACGTCGGATCGCAGACCCCCGACGTCGAGCCCTTCGCCGAAGCGTTCAAGAGCATGTGGGAGCACCTGATCACGATTCATCGTGAAACCGGGCACACGCTCGAACACATCAATCTCGGCGGTGGAATTCCGGTGAACTACTTGCGAGATCGTTCGCAGGCGGATCAACTTCCGGAGCATGAGCGCGACATGCTGGGCGCAGAGCTCGAACCCAAAGCGGTGCTCACGGAAGCATTGCGCGTCGCGCGGGAGTCAGCTCGCGCCGCAGACGCCGAACATCTGCTCGATCAGGTGACGATCCTGTTGGAACCGGGACGCAGCGTCATCGCCGATGCGGGTTTGGTGTTGACGACGGTGCGAAATATCAAGACCCGTCCTGAAACCGGCGACGTGTGGCTGTTGACCGATGCCGGTTACAACATCATGCTCTCGATGAACAACTACAAGTGGTACTACCACTTGATCTCCGCGTCTCGAGCGGGTGCGCCGTACGCGCGAGATTACAAAGTCGCCGGACCGTTGTGTGATTCCGGTGACGTCTATTTCGACATCGAGCGCGAAGGGCGTTTGCCGGATTATCGCCGGCTGCCGGATGACGTTGGACCAGGCGAGGTGCTCGCTTTACTCAACTGTGGCGCTTATTCACTGGCGCAGATGTTTCATTACAACGGCAGACCTTTGCCCGCGGCAGTCCTGGTCCGCAAGGACGGCACGCCCGAGTTGATTCGACGTCGAGACACTTACGAAGATCTGATCGCGAACGACACCGGATACTGACTCTGCGTTCAGAGTTCAACCTTTAGGTTGCTCTGCGCGCTAGCGAACCGAAAGACAACCTAAAGGTTGAACTCTGAACCCCATGACACCTGAGCATACGCAACTCATCCGTGGGCTGGGATTGATCGGCGCGATCTCAGTGAACGTCGGCAACATCATCGGCACCGGCGTCTTTCTGAAAGCACGTGTGATGACGTGCAACGTTGGTAGCCCGGCCAAAGCGCTTATCGTCTGGGTTGTCGCTGGCCTGCTTGCGATGGCCGGCGCGTTGACTTACGCGGAACTGCTCGCGATGAAGCCGCGCGCCGCGGGTGAGTATGGCATCGTGCGCGACGCGTACGGACGTCCACTCGGTTTCATCTACGGCTGGACGCAATTTTTGATCGCGCGCACTGCATCAGCAGCCGCACTCGCCGTCGGCTTCGCGATCTTTCTCAACGACTTGCTTGGTGGCGCCTTAAAGCATCCATACTTTGAATACACACTTCCCGGCGGGCACGTACTTTCGTTCGGACGACTGCAACTCGTCGCACTATCAGCCATCATCGTCACCACGATAATCAACTGCGCGGCTGTACGCGTCAGCGGTGGTGTTGCCGCCGTGCTCACCGGCGCAAAGATAGTGGTGCTGATCGGTGTGGGTTTCGGCGCGTTTTTCTACAGTGCCGGTGATTGGGGAAGTCTCAGCATGGCAAACGCGGGCGGCGCTTGTGAAGGTGTGGCGATAACAACGGGCGGAATCGCCGGATTTGCCGCGGCGATGATCGGCGCGCTTTGGGCGTATGACGGTTGGAACAACGTCACCTTTCTCGCCGGCGAAGTGAAAAACCCGGGTCGCAATCTGCCGCTCGCTTTGATTGGTGGCGGCCTCGTCGTCATGGCCCTCTATCTGTTTGTGAACCTAAGTTATTACCACGTGATGACTCCGACGGAGGTCGCGAATGTGGCCGCATCTTCGTCAGTTGCTGCGGAGGTGGTGCGAAGGTTACTCGGTGCTTTTGCGGTTACGCTGATGGCGGCTGCAATGATGACCTCGTCGTTCGGTGCGCTGCACGCATCGGTCCTTGCGACAGCTCGCATTCCTTATGCACTGGCGAAGGATGGCCTCGTGGTCAAGAGTTTGGCCCGGGTGTCGCCGCGCACTCACGTGCCCGTCCGATCATTGTTGGTCCAGGGCGTCTGGGCATGTTTGATCGCGCTTTCAGGTTCGTACGACACACTTACCGACTACGCCATCTTCGCGTTGACTCTCTTCTATGCGCTTGTTGCGGCCTCGATCTTCATTTTCCGGCGACGCGAACCAGACGCAGAGCGACCGTACCGAACGTGGGGATATCCGGTCGTGCCGATTTTGTTCCTGATAGTTTCGACGTGGCTGATCTTCGAGACGATTCGCAGTAACCCGGGACGATCGGGAATCGGTCTGTTTTTGATTCTTCTTGGCGTGCCGGTTTATTGGATTATTGAGGCTCGGCGGAAGCGCGCGGCTCAGGCGGCACGCGAGGTCGAAGTCGTTAAGGATTGATCACGACCTGAATCAACGGGGCATTCTTTCCCTCACTCGTCGCGAGGACTGCTTTACCGTCAGAGCGATACGCGATCGATTCGCCCTGCTTGCGCTTACCGAGATCGAATACGGTCATTCGCTGTTTCCAGATGTCGTTGAAGTCAGTGCTCTTCGGCGGCAACACCAGCTCAAATCCCTGAAAATAATCGCAAAGCGCGACGCGCCGACCGTCGGGAGATACGCTGCCTCCAGTGAGCACGCCGCCAGTTAAACTCGGCACTCGAATCTCGCCGAGACGTTTCATCGTGACCAACTGGCCCGGCGTGAACGGCGCCGCTGCCTCGTAAATGACGGGTCGAAAAACGGCAACTTTGGTAATGATGTAGATGTTGCCGGTCGAGGGCTGCACGAGCAATGTCTCTGCGTCGAACTTGCCGTCGGGATAACGGAGTCGAATGGCCTCTGCGTTTGCCGTCATTCCAGGGGCTCCCCTGGTTAAGTTCACAGTCTCAGTTGTGAGGGCAGGCTCGGCGACGCGGTAGACAACGATCTCTGAACGTATCGAATCGTTGTCACCAATGTCGCCGATATAGAGGTACGACTTGCCGCGTTCTGGTCCAGGTCCGATCGAAATGTCTTCCCAATCGCGTGCCTGCGCACCCGTTACGTGAAAGACTCCGAGCGGCGCACCGCGAGAGTTCAGAGCGTAGATGAATGCGCCGTCGTCGTTGTGGGTCCAGTACGCGCCGGACGTTGAGCGAGATGCGACCAGGCCGCTGCTCTCGTTGATCGAGTTGTCGTGCAGTATGCCGACGGTCAGAGGTGGGCCATAGGTGGGCGGTTTCGGCTGTTGTTGCGCACTGGGCGTGACTGACAACGCGAGGCTCGCAAACGCGCACAGAATTGTTCGTTTGATGCTCACCTCTTGTGCGCCAACGCTGCCCTTGCCACTTCCTTATCGTCGAAGTGAAACGTCTCACGTCCGATGATCTGATAGTCTTCGTGACCTTTGCCGGCGATCAAAACCAGATCGCCGCCGCGAGCTTCGGCAATCGCCTCGTGAATCGCTTCGGTCCTGTCCGCGATCTTTCGGTATGGCTTGCCGGTCTTCTGGATTCCCTCCTCTGCGTCGCAGAGGATCTGCTCCGGATCTTCAGTCCGCGGATTGTCGGAAGTTAGAATCACGACGTCGCTCAAGCTTCCTGCCGCTTCGCCCATAGGCGCACGTTTCGATCGATCGCGGTCGCCACCGCAGCCAAAGACCGTGATGATCTTTCCTTTCACAACCTGTCGCGCCGTTCGCAACACATTCAACAGCGCATCGTCGCTGTGCGCGTAATCGACGACGACTGAAAAATCGCCATCGTGCGCGACTCGCTCGAAACGGCCGGGTGCGCCTGTGCACTTCTCCAGCGCGGCGCTGATGATGTCGAGATCGTAACCCAACGCCAATCCACTCGCGACCGCGGCCAGCGTGTTGTAGATGTGGGGTGGTCCAACGAGCGGTGAATTGAACTCGCGCTCGCCCGCGGGGGTCGTTAGACGGAAGCGCATTCCATTCAACGAAAACTGCGGATCGCGAGCGGTGACGTCGGCGTCGCCTTTGACTGCATAGCGAATGACGCGCAGGCCGTCTTTCTCGAGCGCCGCTGCGAGTTCGACACCGTATGGATCGTCGATATTGATAATCGAGTTGCGTGGTCGCGTTCCCAAACGGCCGTCGAACAGACGTTGTTTGGCGTACCAGTAGTTCTCCATTGTCTTGTGATAGTCGAGATGGTCGCGCGTGAGATTGGTGAAGACCGCGACCGCGTATTCCAGTTCGTCACAACGATGAAAGTCCATCGCCTGCGATGAAGCTTCCATCACTGCTGTGCGGCAGCCGATCTCGACAGCGCGTCGCAGTAAGCGCTGCATGTCGGTGGCTTCCGGAGTCGTGCGATCGGCTTTGAATCGCTCCTTTCCGAGGCGATATTCGACGGTGCCCGTCATTGCGACGAGTTCGCCGGCTTCTTCGGGAATTGAAGCGATCAGATACGCAGTAGTTGTTTTGCCGTTGGTTCCGGTGATGCCGACGAGTTGGAGTTCGCGTGATGGATGGTGTTGGACCTCAGAGGCAGCGAGCGCCATCGCACAACGGATGTCGGCGACTTGAAGCCACGCGCCGTTGAAACCCGGTGGGCATTCGCGCTCGGATAACACGCCGACGGCGCCCTGCTCCATCACCTGCGGTACAAACTTGTGCGCATCGAACAACGCTCCTGTGACGGCGGCGAACAGAGTTCCCTGGCCCACGCGACGCGAGTCGTGACTGACGTCCGTGACGACAATCGATTCATCGCCGGTGAGTTTGGCCTGCGTTTTTGCTGCGAGTTGTTTGAGTGTCACCGGTTCGGGCATATGTGGAATTCTACGAACCACGGAGGTGAAAGTCATTCTCTGCGGCCCTCTGCGTATCTCTGCGTCTCTGCGGTAAAACGTTTTCTTCACCGCAGAGGCGCAGAGGTTCGCAGAGGATCGCAGAGAAAACTCCTACGGGTTTGCACTAGCTGGCTTGACGACCACGGCCGGAATGTTTTGATCGCGCACGAGCTGATTGAATGCGGGTACGTCGGTGCGCATAATCTGCGCTAATCTCTGCAACTCCGCGTCAATCTGTGTCACCAGTTCCTCGTAAACCGCGTACGACTGCGCCGTCGGTGCAGCTTCAGCACTGCCCACCACGCCACCGAGCGCGGCGAGTTTGTTGTTGAGTCGAATCGGATAGTTCAGCGGATCCTGGCTGCTCTGGTTCTTCGTCTGGTAAAGCGCCTCCTCGATCGTCGTCAGGTTTTTGTTCAACGCCGTACCCGCATCGTTCACGACTTTAAAATTCGGCTGGCCTGCTACACGCTTCAACAGATCCTCGACTTGTTTGCGCACGTCGCGAATCTGAATGATCGCATTGTGCGTCTCAGTCAACTTGTCGCGAATCTTCAGCCCCAGCTCGAGTTGTTTCGCGTAATCCGCAGGTGTCGTCGACAGACGCGGATCAGCTTTGATCTCGAAATTCTGCGTCAACGATTTACCATCGACCGTGAGTTTCACCTGGTAAGTTCCCGGCGGCATCTTTGGTCCACGCGTGTCTCCCGCCCAGAGGATCATTCCCGGGAAACGTACTGCATCTGCGTGTCTCGGATCCCACACAAAGCGGTTCAGCCCAACTTCCATCGGAACAGGTGGCGGTGGCGGTGCACCAAACCCACCTTCACCCGCGGGGGCCGGCGGCGGCGTTGGCGCCTCACCTGGTTTGCGCACTCGCCCGGTGAACTTGCGAATCGACTTGCCCGCTTGATCGAGAAACTCAATCTCGACTTCGGTCGCAGGTTTGTCTTTTAACGAGTAGTAGACCACCACACCATTAGCAGGATTCCGACCAACAGTGGCCGACGCCGGAAGCGGAGCGCCACCGCCGCCGGGCATTCGATAGCTCTCCTTCGGTTTGTAGAGCCGCGTTTCTCCCGCCGCACTCAATCCTCCAGCATCCATCATCTGATGAAGCAGCCGCAGGTCGTCGAGAATCCAGAACGAACGCCCCTGCGTTGCAACGACCAGTTCCTTCTCCCGTTTCTGAATCGCGAGATCCGTAATCGGAACGACCGGCAGATTCAGTTGCAACGACTGCCAGTGTTCGCCGTTATCAAACGAGACGTACATTCCGGTTTCCGTGCCGGCGTAAAGCAGTCCGCGTTTATTCGGATCTTCTCGAATCACGCGCGTAAACGCCGTCTCTGGAATGCCGGTCGTGATCTTCTTCCACGTCTTGCCGTAGTCGCTCGTCTTGTAAAGATATGGTCTGTTGTCGTCCCACTTGTACATGGTTGCGGCAACATACAGCGTGGCCGGATCGTGTGGCGACGCGTCGATCGAGTTGATCTGGATCCACTCGGGCATGATGCTGGTAGGCGGTGTCACATTCGACCAGTTCTTACCGCCATCACGCGAGAGTTGAATGAGTCCATCGTCGCTTCCGGTCCAGATCGTACCGGCTTGCACAGGTGACTCCATCGCCGTGAAGATCGTCCCGTAATACTCGATGCTCGTGTTGTCTTTGGTTATTGGACCACCCGAGGGACCCTGCTTTGTTTTGTCGTTGCGCGTCAGGTCAGGACTTATAACTTGCCAGCTATTGCCCTCGTCAGTCGACTTGAATAGAACGTTCGCCGCGGCATAAAGCGTGTTCGGATCATGTTGCGAAAACACGATTGGGAAGTTCCACTGAAACCTGTACTTCAGAACGTCAGCGCCCGCGCCCATCGGGTTGTTTGGGTACGGAGTGACGTTGCGTTCCTGTCCCGTGTGGTGATCGTATCGAGTCGTCAACCCGCCATAAGAGCCTGCGTAGACGATGTTCGAATCTTTTGGAGACGGCGCGATCCAGCCCGATTCGCCGCCGCCGACGTCGAACCAGTCGCTGGTTCCGATGCTGTTGCCAGTCGTGCGACTCGCGATTCGCACGGTTGAGTTGTCCTGCTGTGCGCCGTAGACGTTGTATGGGAAATCGTTGTCGAGCGCCACGCGATAGAACTGTGCAGTGGGCTGATCCTGCTCGGTCCAGCTTCTGCCTCCGTTGAATGAAACATTCGCGCCGCCGTCGTTGCTTTGAATCATCCGGTTCGGATCGTCGGGCGCGATCCAAAGATCATGGTTGTCGCCGTGTGGAACGCTGATCGTGCTGTACGTGCGTCCGCCGTCGTTCGACCTGAAGAATTGCACGTTCAGAATGTAAAGACTGTCGGCGTTCTTCGGATCGGCGTAGATGCGCGTGTAGTACCACGCGCGCTGTCGCAGGCGTCGCTCTTCGTTGACTTTGGTCCAGGTTTGCCCGCCGTTGTCTGAACGAAACACTCCACCGTCTTCGGCTTCGACTATGGCCCACACGCGCTCAGGATTCGCAGGTGAGACTGCGATGCCAACCTTGCCAACCACGCCTCGCGGCATGCCAGGATTGCGCGTCAACTCCGTCCATGTATCGCCGCCGTCCGTGGACTTGAAGATGCCACTGCCTGGTCCACCACTCTCGAGCGTCCATGGCTTGCGATAGACTTCCCAGAAGCCTGCATAGATCGTGTTTGGATTCGAAGGGTCGAGAATCAGATCGATCGCGCCTGCCTTGTTGCCGCGACTGAAAACCTTTTCCCACGTCTTGCCGCCGTCTCTTGAACGAAAAACTCCGCGCTGCTCGTTTGGTCCCCAAACATGGCCCAGCGCCGCGACGTAAACGAGATCCGGATTCTTCGGATGCACGCGGATGCGCGGAATCTGTCGCGTGTCTTCGAGACCGATGCTCTTCCACGTCTTACCAGCATCCATCGATTTGTAAACGCCGTCGCCGTGCGAGACGTTGCCACGTATCGGCGACTCGCCCATGCCGACGTAAACTACATTCGGATCGGAATCAGAAACCGCGATCGCGCCGACAGAGCCCGTGCCAAACACTGAACCATCGCTGACCGACTCCCAGTTGATGCCACCGTCCGTCGTCTTCCAAACGCCGCCGCCTGTTGCACCGTAGTAAAAAACTGACGGTTGCGACGCGACGCCCGCGACTGCCGCACAGCGACCGCCACGGTATGGACCAATGCTGCGATACTGCAACGCTTTTAGTAGATCGGCCTCTTTCGGCTTTTGCGGAGTTGAATTTTGAGCATGAATCGACGCTGCAGAAAACGTAAGCACGAAAGCCAGACAGAGAATGACACTCTTACGAGACGCGCGACACGTCTTGAACATTTGGATGGGCTCCTTTACTTTTGAAACTGAATGGAGACGGCTTGCGCGGGAATATTATCAATTGCCACACAAAGGCACAAAAAGGATAAATGAGAATCGGCACTATCAAGCAGATCTGGCGGTACCCGGTTAAGTCGATGGCGGGCGAGCAGCTCGAAGCGTGTTCTGTTGGGTTAAATGGCATTCCGGGCGACCGCGGTTGGGCGATACGGGATGAAACGGCGCGCGAGACTACGAACGGCAAACACTTTCCGCTGTTGATGCAATGCTCTGCGCGTTATCGCGAGGCGCCTGCGAACGGCGTTATTCCTCATGTCGACATGCGGTTTCCCGGTGGGCTGCAACTCGGTAGCGATGCGCCAAATATTAATGCGCGACTCACAGAGTTGCTCGGCAAGCCGGTTTCGTTATGGCCATTACAACCGGCGAGTAACACTGAACACTATCGACGTCGTTCGAAGACTGCGCGGCTGTATGGACGGCTTGCGAGGTTTCGCGCGTTTCGGGCAGCGCTTCCCGTATTGACGAGCTTCGGCCACGCGAATGCACAATTGCGAGAATCGTTTAGTCGGGAACCAGACGAGCCGATTCCGGATCTTTCAACACTGCCGGCCGAGCTTTTCGAGTTTACTTCGCCCCGTGGAACGTATTTTGACGCGTTCCCGATTCATGTGCTTACGACGGCGTCGCTCGAGATGATGAAGCGTTTGAATCCGGCGGCGACGTGGGATGTGCGTCGCTTTCGACCGAACTTCTTAATTGAGACCGATCCGGCAATTAAAGATCCGGTTGAAGTCGAGTGGGGTGGGCAGAAGGTGCGCTTGGGCGGCGTTGAGTTGAAATGTGAGATCCCGACGGTGCGTTGTGGGATGACGATTCAGGCGCAGGCGGAGTTTCCGAAGGATCCGAGCATCCTGCGCACGATTGTGAAAGACGCGGATCAGAATCTCGGGATTTATGCGAGTGTGGTCACTGCGGGTGAAGTGCGCGTCGGTGATGTCGTGGAAGTAAATTGAGCCGCAGATTTTCGCAGATGAACGCGGATCAGA
>JBIOUJ010000028.1:0-44163 GCA_044867025.1 Pyrinomonadaceae bacterium
CGCTGCTGTTGAAGCCGCGCGAATCAGTCGTCCTGGCGTCTGCCACAATCCTGCCACAAACGATCAACGGCCAGTCTTGCTGGCCGCTGTAAGTGGTTGATTCTATTGGTAGCGGGGGGCGGGATCGAACCGCCGACCTTGGGGTTATGAATCACGCGGGATGCGTAAACGTAACTAATTGATTTTGAATCGAGATGCAGCCACGAGCAAAATCAAGGGTTTTTACATCTGTTGATATCAGTTTCCATTCTATTACCGCGGCGTTCTATTTATTCCTGCCACAATCCTGCCACAGTGAAAATGAGCGATTACTTTTGCTGAGACGTCCCAACTGACACAGCTTTACCGGCTCTAGGGTGTAAAAATATCTTCTCTAAACCTCCGGCGGCAATAATTGAATTGGTAGCGAGTTTAGTTTCAAACGGTTTACGATAGGCCCGTGACCGATCGGGATGTTCTGATTTACTTTCGTTCTCGTGTAACCCTCACTTGTGGAGGCCGGCGTCTGGGTCAGATGAATAACGTTCAAATTGTTAATGCTGGCAAACGGATTGTTTGATCGGAGCTGGGCGAGTTGTTGCATGCACTCTGATGGTACCGAACCCGCAACGTGACAATGAGCCTACTACGCTGCGACCAGATTACTAATATTTAACCCGGATCGCAGCCGCCACGATTGCATCAACTTTACGCTTGGTACGGCTTGTTTTCATTTAAGAGCGACCACAGTTTCCCCGAACGACACTTGAATCCATATTTCATTTGCCAGCTGACCACCATAATCAGACCCGCGCGTGAGCTCGATTTACGAATATTGACTGGTAGAAATCTTCCCACAAGGAATCCATTAGCCTTATCGCTTTGTCCACTCCATTCGAGAGTCGGTTATGAGCTTCTTGATCAGCGGCGTAGACAAGGAAACCACGCTCAGAAAAATCTGCATGTTCTTTTTCAGCCGTCTTGTGATAATCAAAGTAACTCCTATCATGCAGCGTTAGGAAAGTGTACTTATCCAGACCGCGCGCAAAATGTGTATGGAGCGATGAGGCCAAAAACTCTAATGCGAAATGCAATCCAAACGCATAGACGGGATCTTCCTCTTTCCAAATTCTTTCGACCTCTTCGCTGAAGTTTTTAACCGCGTTAAGAGTTTCGGAATTCTCTACATCGCAGTCCAGAATGCCCAACGCCAACAATAGACGACGTAGCAGTCGCGCATGGATTCTTTCTCTGTCGCCATTTCCGTACTCTTCGTTCAGAATATCGATCAAATCGAAACGAATGTCATCATCCTTAGTGTTGTAGATTAGTGCCGGAAAGGCTTGCTTGTGAGCTCGCGCAGTTTTGTACCACTGAATCGCAAATCTTCTCAATTGCTCCATTGTCAATTGGCGATGCTCAAATTCAACCAAGAATCTGTGGTGCATAACAGCAGAATGAGACATTTTCGTCTTCTGATTCTGTAAGAACATTCCTTTGTCCATCGCAATACTTGTTTCCATCGTTAACTCTCCTTTGGTGGTGGTTTGAGCACAGCCCATAGGCTTTGGAAAAAACCTTCGGCGCTTTGAAGCCTGTCATGACCTCGAATCAAGAAAATTAGAAAATTTGCCAAGAGCAACTGAAAGGCCACACCGCCGCTGTAAAACGACGGGAACTCGGCCTTACTCCAGTCGTGTTGGTGATACCAATCCTTTTGTATGACATAGATTGTTAATAATGACATGGAAATCAGAATTGGAATATCAACATAGAAGACAAGCAGTTTGTAAACGTTGACGGTCTGAGAGCCCGTCTTGGCAGGACGGACCGCCGCGGCGGAAGCGTCAGTCGTGGCAGGATTGTCAGTCGCGCCAGAAGCATCAGTCGTGGCAGGAGCATTAGTCCTAGCAGGAGCATTAGTCGTGGCAGGAGCATTAGTCGTGGCAGGAGTATCAGTCGTAGCAGGAGCATCAGTCGTAGCAGGAGCATCAGTCGTGGCAGGAGCGTCAGTCGTGGCAGGAGAACTCGCTTTTCTCGTTTGTTTCCACATGACAAGGTCCCCCATGGAGAACAGAAGCAAGATAAATAAAACAGCCACCCGATACTCCACTATCCAACTAACGCCTAACATAAAAAGTGCAAATAGACATATCAGAAGGGCGACAAAATAGGTTGCGGTATATTTTCGGTCAGCGTACTTAGCCTCAGGCTCCCAAATCAACAGTATGCTAAACAACATTGCTTGGATGATAGAAAAGAATTCCCACACTTCAAATTTGTCATATTTCAACTCGATGTAAGGATTAGTTCCTTGAGTGCCGAACGTTTTGAGAGGCTCATAAAATTCATTGTGCATCATTGGAAAACACAATGCACTGCACAAAGCCGATTGTGTATGGATAAGCAATGGCAAAGCTATTGTTATCAGCCCAACCCCAATGAAAAAGAAGTGGGCCTTCCTCGCATCAAACTTTCTCTTTTTTGTTGGACGTGGGGCGTTCATGGTGGCTTTCTCCATGTGAAGAGTGATGGAATGAACTTACGTCGTTGGTATCTAAGTTACTCGATGTTGCTTGTACAATTTCCTTAACGTGCCGTCGAAGAATCAAAAACTCTTCTGAATCCAAGAGGTTTGGTCCCCTTGGCGTCGAGAACTTAACATTGACGCAATGTCGAACGCGGAGCGGGGGGCCAGAACAAATAACTACCTGGTCACCCAAGAACGCCGCTTCTTCAATACTGTGAGTTATGAACAATATCATTGGAGAGTAATGTCTATGGAGATCGAGCAACATCATACGCAGAGTATTCCGAGCGACCTCGTCAAGCGAACTGAATGGTTCATCACAAAGGATAACTTTCGGCTTCAATATCAGTGTCCTAGCGATAACGCAGCGTTGTTTCTGACCCCCGGACAACTGTGAAGGATATAGATCCAAAAGGCGTTGGATATTTAATTCATTGGAAAGTTCAACGATCTTACTGTCTAATTCGGTTCCTTCCAATCGTTGTTTATTCGCCTTGAGCCTCGCACCGAATTCGATGTTCTTTCTGACGCTTAACCATGGGAAAACGGATACTTCTTGAAACATGAATCCAATTTCTGCCGTCGGGCCGGTGACTGCCTTGTCGTCCATGATTACCGTTCCGTTGGTTGGTTTTTCTAAGCCCGAGATAATGCGGAGAAGAGTAGTCTTACCTGCCCCGGAGGGGGCCAGAATGGAGGTTATTGACCTATCGGGGAATTCAAAACTGAAATGGTCAATAACGCAAAAACCGCCAAAAAGTTTACAAAGCTCACTGACTACTATCACTAGTTGTTTTCCATTTTGAATAGTGTCCGATTATGATGGCAAGCAACCCATCACTAAGAAAGCCGAGAATCCCTACGACTACAATAATCGCGAATAACTTCGGCGTCTGTAAGAACCGTTGACTCACAGCCATCAAGTAACCGAGCCCTCGTTGTGCGGCAACTAGCTCAGCAACAATCAAGAACGTCCAGGCAGCTCCGAGGTTGACACGCAAAACTGCTAACAAATCGGGAAATGACATGGACATGATAACTTTCCAAAACACTTCAGCCCGATTAGCACCAAGCGATTCAGCCGCTTCCACGAAGACTCGTGGGACCAATTTAATGATGTCGGCAACCATTTGGACCACATAAAAGATAATACCTAAGAAGATTAAGGCCACCTTGCTCGTCTCGCCAATACCGAACCAAATGATGGTTAAACTTATGAAAGCTGTCGGTGGGACATAACGTATTGCAGAACTTATAGGAAGTATTAGAGCCTGAAAGCGAGCAAAAGTGCCGGCTAAACTGCCGAATACAATTCCGATTCCTCCCGCCAGACAGAAGCCCACCAACACTCGTACTAAGCTAGACGATGCATTAATTAAGAGTTCTCCAGACCTCATGGATTCCCAGAGAGCAGCAACCGTAGCCGTCGGAGTTGGTAAATACGAAGGTTCCACAAATCGCCCAAAACTGAGCAATGACCATAACGACAGAATGAACACGAAGGAAGCTAATGAGTAGCGAATCCGAAGGCTAGGTACTATGAATTCAAAATACGAGAACACTCTCTGATTGCGCAATACAACATCATTTATGATCTGAAAAATCAGATATAAAGGAATTAGGATTACAATTAGGCCCAGAACAATCGAAGTCATTTGATGTCCGCAACGAAGCTCCCGTCTATTAGATCTGACCCTCGCTGCGGGATACTGATAAGCTTCTCCTCGATCCAGATTTTGGTGGCACTATCAAATATCTCGATCGCTTTTGATCTTGCCAGCGGTAGCAATAACTCGCGATTGCGTGTGTCGTTTGCATATCGTAAGCCGGAGGCCATTCCCGGAAATTCACTGTCGTTGATCTTCAGATTTCTAGCCATAATCGAGTAAGCCTCTGCCTCATTGGTCTTAATAAAATTTACTGCTTTTAACCATGCAGTCAGCAACAGCTTAACGTCTTCTTTTCTCTCTTGTGCTATGTGTGGATTAACTACTAGGACATCCACGATTAATCCAGGTGTAGTCTTAGTACTCTCTAGAATTCTACCTTTTCCCGAATTCACAATCTGAGTTATGTTCGGTTCCCATGTAACGGCACAATCGACGCTGCCTGACACAAACGCCTCGCCTGCTCGACCGGGATCATCGACTTCAATCCGCGTAATGTCGTTCATTGCCAAGCCATTCTTTCGTAGATATTGGATCAAGAAAAAATGGGACGGTGAGCCTCTCGTATATGCGATCTTTTTTCCCTTCAAGTCTTGAGCCGACCTGATTCTCGGACTAACAACGATTGCGTCGGCGCCATAAGACTCGTCCAGGATCAAGGCAACACGCCCGTGTACGCCTTGACCAGATTCAAAAGCAAAGCTATCCAGCGTCGAAATTGTGGCGTGGGTCTGTGCTGATGTGAAGGCACTTTGTCGGGAAGGGAAATCATCAATCACGAGAAACTCTACGGGTAAGTCTTCGAAAAACCCTTTCTCTTTGGCGATAAATCCCGGTGCAAATCCAGGCCAGGTCGCGATTCCAACTCGAAACACTGGACGAGATTTAGGCGCGTTTCTACAGTTAGTGAAGCTGAGGGACAACACCATAATAGACAATAACAGGCATGAAATTGCTCTGTGTTGCATGTGAGTCTCCTAGGCAGAAAGAGGGAAAGAGTTAACGTAGCGCGCGGTTTCACACTAATTCCGCAGGTTAACTACGAACTACTCGCTTAATTAGAAACCCAATAGCTGAAACGAACGTCCCGAAGATCGAGGTAAAAATGGAACGTAAGCCTTTATGATTGCGAGGCAGCGTGAACTCTATGTCAGGTGCTAGAACTCAGTCAAGACAATTTTCGAATGTTAAGTGACCCTGAAACCCACTTTAGTTCTAAGTCGGATCTGCTTTTCATTAAGAGACTGGCACAGTTTTCCCACACACCGAGGTGCTTTTGTAAGTCTGCGACTAGAGCCACGCGTTATTAGAGATTTCGGGTTCCATTAGAGTATGGTGGGACCACCTCATTTGGCGGTCAGACCCGCCCAGGCATTATGTGGTCTGAAGCATACACAACATGTTCATATCAGCTATGTGTATTTGATGCAGTAAGACTGTAACACCTTCATTTGATCCATACTTGCCCATGCGCTTCCCGAAACCACCTTTTCATAGAGTCGCCATAGCAGCTTCCGTCCCGACGAGGAATCACTAGCGGTTCTGACGATATTCCAAAAAACTGTGGGTGATCTCGCCGCTCTCAGGAGCAGATCATCTGACCAGTGATATTTTTTTATTCGTGAGATTAACGCTTCTTCTAGTCGCCGACATTTGTCCCATTCAAATAGTAGAGCTTCAGAAGGTGCTAATTTGTCTAAGTAGGACCAACTACGCCATGGAATTGAATCTGAGAATGCAGCCTTATAGATTGGCTCATATGACGCAGCGACTAAATTTTCAGCACCACTATCAACATTCATAAAGCCAATAGCCAAAAGAAATGCAGCCACATCCACCAAATCCTCGCCATTTACTTGGGCAATGCCATGTTCTGCTAAATCTAGCCAGGGGTGCGAACCATGTTTCAGGACCTCTTGCGAGTGTGGCGATAAAACCTTTGCTGCTAGAGCCTTTGTTAATGGAGAGTTACTAACGTTTGCCGCCCATTCCATCACCTTACCTTGATTCTTTTTAAGATAATGAAGCCATCGCTCGCCCAGTTGTTGATTACGATTGCTCTGCGAGTGCCAGTCAAGCATGAAAGCGATCAGTCCCTCGCCAAACATGTCGTATAGCTGGTCAGCGAAGCTATCGGTATTTGCATCAAGGATTGCGTATACAATTTTCTTCCAGTCAATACTTTCATTGCTTGCCTTCTCATACCATAGTTTGGCGAGGAGTTTGAATACATCTTGCCGCTGCGAATTTCCTTCCATCCACAGCGCAGGAGTTGCAGCAAGGTTTGGGTTATAACTTATAAGCGTGGATAGGAGTATCCAGTCCTTTCCAGACAATAAATATGCCTGTTCTGCAGTGATAACCTCTGCTGCCGCTTGAAAGAACTCATCCCGAATTGGGTTCATTCCCAATTCACTGCCATATAAACGGAGAATGTTACTGACGGATTGAGGTGAAGCTTTACCAAGTTTTGTGGTGCGCTCAAAAATATGCAAATCCTTGACTGCGAATATGTGTGCATACTCAGTTTTGAAGAGTTCTGAGAGGAGAGTCTCTTCATCGCCCAGTGCCCTAACAAATGTTTCCTCGAGCGTATTCCCCCCATAAAGAACTGCTTTTAAGTCAGGCATCTCTTCTGGTGAGGGAAATTTTATAGCTAAGAACTCTGTTATCTTTGATAACTTGATGTCCTTACTATCTTCGTGTGTGAGATTATAGAATCGAGCGAGCCATCCAAAATTCTTGCGAAACGGCTTCATGCGAGCGCCGTAGTGCCATACAAACTTAATCAGCGGATCTTTTTTAGATCTAAGTGTTTTGTAATCCTTTCTGCTTGTGCTACGTGACTCTACTGGCTCAATTAATCGTGTATCAATACGTGCTAGATTCGGGTGTTTATGAACATATGTAGAATAACTCTGGTAAGGAGCTACTTGGACTACGAAGGGGTGCTTCTGTATTGTTCTACCGTTGATAGAGCCGGTGCAGAAAGTAAAGCGTGAGCGAAGTTGTGGCCATTGCTGGCACCATAATGACAATATGAAATCTTCATACTCCGATGAATTGGGTGCGAGCAGAACTACGCTTTTAACTTTCTCGTAAAGCTGGTTGAATACAGTACTATAGAGGAAATTAAATTTTTCAACGTCTGAACCATTGATTGTAGGAAAGATGAATTCGTTGTTTTCTTTATCGGGATGGGTATAGAGAAGTGGCTCCTTATACATAGAAAACGTGTTGCCCTTTTCCGGTCGGACAAACCATGACCTCAGAGGGTGGAAATTAGTTAAATTTTGGAAATAATCTCTTTGAAGCAGTAGGGTATGTGTCCACACACACCCAGGGCGCTCCATCTCAGGCGCATGCCACGTCTTTGCAAAGGCATAGAAATTACTTTCGGGAACGGGGTATCCAGTGAGGTACTCATTGAAACCGCTAACAATGTCACCCGACCGATCACTAAGACTGAGGAGAATTCGCTGCGCTTTTTCTGACAGCTGATAAGATGTCGCTAAGAGGCGATGTCCATCAGAATAGCCATGAAGCGTTTGATGTATAAGCAAATCTGTGTTCATTCCGCCCTGTATTTATTAATCCATTAGCCATTGGAGCGGTGCTGTAATATTGTTATGCTCAATTTTTCCGTCCAAAACTTTTATTCGTTCTGATGCGTTACGTTTGTTCAGCAATGCTACCGTGGTTTTGTCACTGTATTCTCCTCCCTGAGCACTTATTCCATAAATACGAGAACCAAATCGCTCAGTATTGGAGTTAAGGAACTGAGATAACAATGGCATTGCAGTGTCTACCCACTCTGACGGCGATCCGACTCGATCCTGTACTAGGTCCCAAGCAGAAATGATTAGGGCCACTTTACGAAGTCGCTCGGGCTCTGTTAGCCACAGGGCTTGCTGGAGTAGATCAACAATTTTAGTTTGGGTTGGAGCATTTTTGGGTTCGAAGGGAACTGGATTAATGATAGGGGCAGCTGTTCCCTCTGATGGCGGCGTGCTCTCTGCGCGAGCTACTCTTACTTCCGCGACCTGATCATCGACCTTAGTACCTTCCTTATCATCATCGTCCGACTCCAAAAGTTTCTCTAGTTCGGCTGTTCTGAAGCTCAATAAATCGCCAGGATTAAATTTCTGAGAATGTACAAAAAACAGAAGACCTGTGGCCTCTATCAAATGTGTACGATACTCCGTAGGCATGATACGCATTTCCCACTGCTGGTCGAATGACTCTCCACTTAAATCGGGAAGTATGATTTCTATCTGTTCTGATGAGTTATGTTTAGAAGATCTGTTTCGTAAAGGAATTGATATGATACCTTCTTGGCCCACTTCGGTTCTAGGGAGTCGTTTTCCTTCCGACCACAATTTATGGAGCTTATTGATGTACGTATAATCGCCGTTGAGTATCCCAAGAGTCATAGCTTCAGGCACATCAAGAGACCGAACTACTTCCCAGAGCGCTGCGACAAATGTGCTCTTACCCGAATCGGGCAGTCCCATCATCATGAATTTGTTCGAGCTTGAGTCAGGCATGGTTATCGCACAGACATTTCGCGGTCGAGAAATACATCTATTTCTCGTTTACCTCTTCTAACGGGCAGGACAGTTAACCTCGGCTGCGGCGATGGCAATTCCTCTGCCCAGGCAGGAAGCAATTCTTCTAAGCCATGTCCTAGTTCATATCGTTCATTATCCATTCGAGCTACAGTCTCAAAGAACCTGAGCTTCAGATGATGATCCGCAAATTCGCGTTTCATTTCTTTTTTTATTTGGTCCAGATAAAGCCTAGTCTCCTCAGCGGATGCATACATTGGCTTCAGGGCTTCCTGTTCATCAGCGGGCGGTGGACTGTCAAATAAGTCGATCTTAGTAAATACAACTTCAATCGGGATACCGGGACTTAATGCTTTTGAATCTATAAAACTGCGGAGCAATAATCGGGCGTCACGCTGAGCGCCCTGACGTTGGTCTATCCGTCTCAACTTACTGCCGTCAATTAAAAGCACGAGATGATCAATACGATCTAATTCCACTATTTCGCCACTGCTCTTAGTTGTATTGATGGCCCTGTCGAATACTTCACCAGAAAGGTCACAAAAGATGATGTCAACTGGAGAAGATTTTCCTTTCTTGCGCATCCGTATATGTAAATAGGTCTGCTCCTCCACTTCCGTCCTAAGCGTATCCGCTGTCTGTCCCATTGAGGATGTCCTAGCGCGCCAACAGCCCTTTCAAGGCCCATAAGAGTTCGGGACTCTGTAAATGAATAATTAGCGAAAGGACCTCTTTGGAAGCAAAGAAATAGACAGTACATTAAAGTTGTTTTACCGCTAAGGGGAGCGCCAGCAACCATGATCACCCGCGCGCGCGTTTTAGATGTGATCTCTTCTGTTTCTTGAGCCGTCAGTGCCTCACCGGAAGGCAAGGTGATTACTTCGGGGGAGGGAACACGTACGGGGCTGACGTTTGTCGCATCATCATCGTCTTCGCCTTCTTCAAAGAGTTCCTCTTCGGCTTCGGTTAGCGCCTCTTCGTCCTGATTAGGATCGATCCTTTCTTTCGAGGACATAATAAAAACTCCTTTACGCAAGCCTTATTATGCGGTTGCCTGGACTACCATTCTTTCTTGGAAAAATTGATAGGAAAGTTCATACGGGCGAAATGCTGTTGAAGTTTTAATCCCAACTTGACGATCGAATAATTTATTCCACTCATCTTTTCCCAACTCAATGCGTTTCAAAAGAGCAAAATGCAGAGGGCAAAAGTCAAGTACCGACTTTACTTCCCCTGTTGCTAACCAATCTTTGTTCCACTCTTCCGGGGCATTGTTTACTGCCTCCTTAATAGTGATGCTTGACAGTGTTTGTTGCGTTTTTCGTTGACCATCACCACTTGCTTGAGACCTTGTAAGTTTCAAAATGCGTGATAAGAAGCCTAAAGTAGAATTATGGCCCGGTATAAAAACTGTTATATCGGCAAGTTCTTTGCCCGCTAATAAACATGCTTCAGAAGAATTAAACTCGCTATAGGGTTTTTCCATATCCCGACTCCATTCAGAATTAAGCCACCAAAAAATATTCGTTTCTTCCGCATTCACGCGCAAGGCTCGGCGAAGGTCTTTCAACTCTTCATTGACGGAGTTGATCAGTGCGGCTTGCTCCTTAGCAATGCTCGTTACAGCCTTATCAACGGAAGTAAAGAGTGTGTGCCCGAGCGTTGCTGTTAATGTTGTGTTTTGATCAGCAGCAGTTTTAAGATCTTTAAGGTTCAGTTTGTTGGTTTCTCCGTCTGAGTTGTCGGTAACTTTGATTTCATTGAACACACCAATGCCTCTCATCCTTGACGACTCCTCGTGTAAGTAATTGCGAGCTGCTGTGTCCAAGTCTGCTGACACTGATTCATCAGGTAAAACCTTTTTCTTGCCGCCAAAAGTGTATGTTAGATGAGCTAAGCCAACCGCATCAGCAACATCACTGCTTGTTTTATTTAGAACTTGTATAAGAGAGATTGCCGAGAGCACTTGGAACACAAACGCCGCATCACGGGTATCGAACGATGGGTCTCGCTCCTTAAAAAATGCTGCAAAACTGGATGAGGCATTTTCATGATTAGGAGTGAGCCCACAATATATGCGCAGGAGGTCCAGTGCTTCCTTTTTACCGATATCATCAGTCAAATCCCCGACAGCGGCGATGCGATTTTCATATTTATCGGCGGAAATATTTCCTATAGCGGCAGCAGTCTTAATCCAGTGCGCGAAATTCTCTTCAAGTTTCATGACACTCTCCTCTTTCACTTACCAACAAAAGGATTAAACTGATAGAGCCCGTCGTGGTGAGCTGCCTCCACTTTCTCCCAAAGCTCGCTAAGCTGGTGCCTTTCCTTCGCCCGGGAGAAAATAACTTTTAGGAATTCTTGTTCCGAGATTTCACCACCATGAGGCTTATCTAGTCCAAGCTCCTCAATTATGTGTGTTCGATCATAAATCGCGAGATTGAGAAAGCGCCTAACTAGGACTGGCGCGTAATTGCTTGATAGACTCATGGCCCTATTCTCATCAGAAATGACCTCTACACTCTCTTCAAGATTAATTTCGACTTGCTCGTCTACAGAAAGAATCGGCACCTCCGACTCACTGGCTGGCGGTTTGATCCTATCGAGTGTGATTTGTTCTGTCGAAGAAATCTTTCCAATATTTACTACGTGTTCAACGAAATCTTCGTCGCGCGATTGATAGTCCGGCCCAAATCTAGTTCCCTTCCAGACTCTTGGATATATTCTGAAATGAACAAAATGTTCCTCATCAACAGCTTTAGTCCAAATCTGTATGAAATTATAGCGGGGTGTCCAGTTGATTTCGGCTCTACTTGGATGAACGGCACCAGCAGTCAACCTTATACGATTATTAATTATATCGACCCTTTGCGAGTGCTTATGTCCGAACAGTTGGAGGTGCACACGGTCAGATAGGTACTCATGGACTTTGTCGTGATCAATTAACCAATCGGGAGGATGGTGGCATAAGGTTAAGTGAATTACGCGTTTATTGTCCTCTACTTGCACTTGGTGTTCGCCTAAACAAAGCTTTTTGGGGTCAGCATCATCCCGAGGATTTGATGAAAGGACGGAATTCAGTCCTCTAATGCGCAGAATAATATGTTCATTTAAGTTAAGAACACGATCCCAACAGGGGAGCTCAGGGTTAATGTCGCAGCCGTACTTGGCAGCAAAGAGGTTATAGTTCTTCAAGGGCTCATAAATTTTTGTACGTGCAGTCGGATCCCTTGAAAGTGAAGCCAATCGCCGATCTATATCTTCAGGCGAAGCACTTCGCAAGCTATCGTGCCACATCCGTAAAGTTTCTTGTTGAGGGTCCAGATATATATTCCGCTCAACGTCATGATTGCCTGGTGTTGTAAGGATAATTTTGGGGTGACACTTTAGCTCTATTGCTAAAGAGTCCAGCCAGTCAGCCGCAAACATGTACTCCTTTTCGTCTCCGGAGAACGCAATGTCTCCGGTTACCAAGATCGCGGTTACTTTGCTAAGTCCAATCTCTTCAATTGCGGCAACTGCGTCTTGCGCAAGTTTTCGTCTTAGGTCGGCATCCAGATCATAAGGGTTATTGCTTGTGCTTTTGTGAAAATGGATGTCAGACAAGTGAAGAAAGAGGTGACCATTGTTGCGTGGGGTTTCAACTGGAGAATCAGCGAGGATTTCAGCATGCATATCGTTGACTTAAAATATACTAGTTTTAAGGCGGATGTGATACCCGAAAAGAGCGCTCAAAAAATCTTTCATGCCCGATCAAATTATTCGAGTTAGACGCTCCGAAGTCCATTCAGTCGCGAACTAGCCACCTCTGAGAAGGGACGGTGGCGGCCGAAGTTTTTCGCCTCAGAGTCACCACCGATCTCCACCAAACCGGGTCCGGATACGACCAGTCCTTGGATGGTATAGACCACGCTGGTTCGGACACAAACCAAATCGCTCATATATCACCAACCGACCGAACAACCGAAAGATGAATAGAAAGGTCAAGGATACAAAAAACAAAAACAAGGTGCTACGCACCTGAGCAGGAGAGACACGACACCCCCGCTCGCGTGGCGGTGGCGTTTACGCGGCGTGTATACATCCGCTTGGTCCAACTCTTGCAGTGATTTACACGTATACGAGGTCACACTGCTGCATGCGGGAGTGTGCACACTGTGCACGCGAAAGGAAAAAGAGAAATGAGTGATGCAAAGCGGACCAGATCGGTTAGTTTCAGGCTTACGGATGAGGAACACACACAAGTGGAGAGAGCGGCCATAGCCGCCGGCGAAGAGGTCAACAACTGGTGCAGGCAGCTTGCGATTACGGCAGCTCGCGAAGGCCCGTTGTTTGGGAAGACCGGGCGTCTCATCTATACGGAGCTCGCCATCTTGCGCTTTCTGATCGGGCATGGATTCAAGCTGCTCTTCAGTCGCAACGCAGCCGAGGCTTCCGCTTGGACCAAGCTAACGATGCAAGCTGATCAAAACTCGAATGAGATCGTGCAGGAGTTGCTGTCGCGTCGAAAGTAAGACGAGTGCCGGGATTCAGGGCAACGACTGCTTTATTTTCCGGGCAACTAGCTCACGCTGCGCCGCTCAGTGCGTGAATAAGTTTTGCCGGAATGAAGCCATCAACGCTGATTACAGAGCCTAGAGTCCACGCCTCAATTTGTATGTAGAACACAACACCTGTGTGTAACTTGCAACAGGTATCGCACTCGATTTTCCAAGTATTCCTTACGACTGTTAGCACTGGCATCATTCTTTCAACCGATCCGCATTTGCTCACGTTCATATTCATTCCGATTGCTTTCGGAAATACGGAGCGCACCGCAACGGATGTGCGCATCTGTGTGGCATAGGGTATGCACTGACGATTACTGTTACTTGCTAACACACGCAGCAGTTAACGCTGGTTGAAAGTGATCCAGAAATGAGCATGGTCCGACGAAAAAAATTTGCCACCGATTACGCCCGTGCAACTTGCGAAGCAGAAATATTTTTTGCGCGTGGCTGGAAGTTCGACATAAAACTACCGTCTATAGAGAACAGAAAAAATAAGTCACTCTCCCCAGCAATGATTCCGTCATAGACCACGCCGGGCTTAGCGTTTGTCCCTCCGTTCAGCCCCGCGTTCGTAACAACTGAAGACCTGGACCAAACGTCTCTTTCGAGGCGAAGGGAGAACTACGCTTTGAAGACCAAATTACGTTTTCTTACCGAAGAAGGTCACACCCGCGCCAGGAACACCTTTCAACGAGTCAGACTCTTTGCCGCTTTCATGTTTCTCATCGCGGGACTCTCTGGTGTCGCGCTCCATTACTACTGGGTCAAACCGAATCTTACGCCCTTGCAGCGCATCTATCTGCGGCAGTACGTGCGGAGTACGTTTAAGGGTTACATGCCTCGATCGCGCTCGCGTTACACCTTCCTGACCGGCGTAGTGCGCGACCCGAGCAACGGCCGCGATGTCCGCATTCTGTTACACGATGGTTTAGTCAGAGCGGATTTTGACGACGAAGGTCGCATCAAGGTCAAGGACAGGTATCCGGTCTTTTATCTGAAACCCGACGCCGAGGTAAAACAGTTTGCCTGGACCAACGAATTTCTGATTGATGCGACCGCTTACGGGTGGTTTCGTCGCCTCATCTACGAGGACCAAAGCCTCATCGATCTCTGGCGTCCCGCCTGGCTGGGGGCCATCGTATTTTTTCTCACTGGCACTGGCGGCCTGACCGGTCTCTACATGTTTGCGCAACGCCGCTACGTCGCTGGCCAGCCCCTGCGCGGCACCCGCGAACTCTCACCCAAACAGTATCGCAGAGAGCACCGCAAACACACCGGCTACGCACTCACAGTCTACCCGCAGGCGATGAATCTACTTTCCCGAGCGCAAGACCACTTCGGCTTCAAGCAGCGCTCGTACACCTTGACCGTGCCCCGCGAAGAAGAGAACGAAGGCCTGCTCTTACTCGGCGATCCCGGCACCGGCAAGAGCCAGATCATGCACCAACTGATCGATGAGGTTGCGAGCCGCCAACAGTTTGAGGCGATCGTCATTTACGACCCGGTCGGCGAGTTTCTGGAGCAGCATTACGATCCCGAAACCGACATCATCCTGAACCCGCTTGATGCGCGTTGCCCTTACTGGAGTCCGGTCGACGAGATCGAGAATGTTACCGACGAAACGAGCGCCCCGGAGTGGTACTTCATCGCCGAAAGTTTCTTTCCGGATCATCCTCACTCCTCGCCGACGACGCAGTTTTTTAACAAGGCCGCGCGCAGCATCTTCGCTCACTTGCTGGGGTTCAAGCCCTCGCCGGAGCGGCTGGTGCAAATGCTCACTGACGAGGAACTGATCGACGCCTGCGTAGCCGGCACAGAGCACGCGCATTTGATCGATAGAGCCGCCAAAGCGCAACGCGCGGGAGTGCTCGCCACCCTCTCCGAAGTAGGCGCTTCCTTAAAACTGTTACCCACGCTTGAGCAATGCGACGGGCGCCGGTTTACATTCCGCGAGTGGGCGCAACGGCGCCGCCGCTGCATCTTCATCACCTCGACGCAAAGCACGAGAGAAGCGCTCAGGAGAACACACGCCGCCTGGTTCAACATTCTCTTCGGCAAACTGATGGGAACGAGCTTGACCACCTCAGGACAGCTTCCCTGCTGGGTCATGATCGATGAGGCGCACTCGCTGAAGCGATTACCGGCGCTGGAAACGGCCCTCGTCGAAGGTCGCAAGTACCGCGTCAAGATCGTCCTTGGCACGCAGAACAAGACGCAGATCGAACAGTCCTATGAACGCATCTCCGCCACCATGCTGGCCGCCTCACACACGAAGAGTTTCGGCCGTATCAACGAGTCAGACTCCGCGCGTTGGGTGTCGGACATGATCGGCCAGCAGGAGATCGAACGGCCACGTGTTTCTACGACCGCGTCGGTCCAGGCTTACGGTCGAGATTCCCTCAACTATGCGCCCGGCATCGAGCACAACTCCGTAGTCAGCAAGGAGCAGATCATGGCCTTACCAAATCTGCATTTCTATTGGAAGTATGGTGACGCGGTCGTGCCGTTTCGGATTGAGCCCGTCAAGCGCCCGAAGCGGGCTCCTGCTTTTGTGCTGCGTCAGCCCCGGCCAGTCACCAGACCTGAACTGCCGCAACCGCTACCAGCGCACGCGCCGGCAAAAGAAAACGATCACGAGCAAGTCGATGAGCTCGAAATCGCTCCCCAGGATGCTGACCCGCTCGACACGCGATTCTGAGGTTGTGGGCCATGATGACGATGAGCAGAGCGATTTCGGCAGGGCAGGCGCTGGACTATTACCAGCAGGAGTTCACCAACTCCAGGGACAACTACTACAGCGAAGCTGGTGAAGTTAAGGGCCGCTGGAGTGGTCGTCTCGCCGATGAGTGGGAACTCAAAGGTGAAGTGAGCAGCGAACAGTACGAGCGACTGGTTGCCGGTCAGAATCCGCACACTGGCGAGCAACTGGTACAGGCCGTGAAAGCGCGAGAAACCGTCAACGAGTTCGGCGAGAAGATCATCACCAGTGAACATCGTGCCGGATGGGACGCAACCATTAGCGCGCCTAAAAGTGTTTCGTTAGCCGCGCTCGTCGGAGATGACGAGCGCGTCAGGGATGCTCACCGTGAGAGCGTCAACGAAGCTTTGCGGGGATTCGAAGAGTACCTGCAAGCACGTGGCGGCGGCGACAAACCCTCGATTACAACAGGCAAGATGGTAGCGGCGCAGTTTGAGCACACCGCCTCACGGCCTGACCGTACCAACGGCTATGCCGCGCCGCAGCTTCATACTCACGTTGTGGTCTTCAACATGACGCAGACCGACGAGGGAAAGGTGCGATCCGTGCAGCCACTCGAGTTGTATCGCAGCCAGCGATATGCGACCGCGATCTACCGTGCCCACTTAGCCGAGAAGCTGCAGGGACTCGGTTACGAAATTGAAGTCGATCCACGTACCGGTGCACCAGAGATTAAAGGTTTCAGCGAAGAATATCTGCAGGAGAGCAGTCCGCGCCGCGAAGAAGTGCTCAAGGAAGCCGAGCAAATTAAAGAGCGGCTTGAGCGCGAGGGAGCGACCGTTTCAGAAAACGCAAGACTGAAACAAGCCGCCGCCCACAACGATCGTGCCGGCAAACGATACGACCGCGCCGAAATGAGAGAACGTGCCTTGTCGATGGATTCAAAGCATGGCAACCAGGCGCGCTGGTTGGTAGGCCAGGCCCAGGAACGCGGTCCACTTCACTTGGCCCAGGATGAGATTGCAACCCGGGCTCAGGAGGCAGTCACCTTTGCGCGTGACAATGCGGTTGAGCGCGAAGCGGTAGCCGACATGCGACAAGTCATGACTGACGCACTGCGTCGCAATCTCGGCTTAACCACACACGAGGCAGTCACCAGCGAAATGCGTTTGCGTCAGGAACGAGGTGAGTTTATCGACATCATTCGTGAGCAACGCTCAGCGACCACGCAACGCATGATGAGGATGGAGCAGGAAAACATACAGGACCGTGATTGATGGGAAGGGATCTTCTTCCGCCGTCGTGCACGCTGCGCGCGTCAAGGATGTTGTTGCGAACAGCGCCCAAAACAACCTGCTAAAGCTCAATGCGAATCAGCAATCGGCCATTGAAACAATCCTATCCAGTGAAGATCAGATCGTTGGGTTGCAGGGCGGCGCGGGCACAGGCAAAACAACTGTGCTTTCGGTGCTCAGAGAAGCAACCGAGAACGAAGGCTACCAAGTGCGTGGCTTCGCGCCGACCACACGCGCCGCCAAACAGCTTGCCGAAAGCGGAATTGAAACAGAGACGCTCCAGAAATTCCTGCGCCGGCGACTGGAGCCATCAACCGCCAAACGACTCTTCGTGCTCGATGAAAGCTCCCTGGCCAGCACCAAACAGTTACACAAATTCTTTGGACGCCTCGAGTCTGAAGACAAGGTGCTCTTAGTTGGTGACGTCCGTCAGCATCAAGCGGTTGAAGCTGGAAGTCCCTTTGAGCAGCTGCAAAAGCACGGCATGACCACCGCGCAACTTAACGAGATCGTCAGGCAGCGAGATCCTGAGCTGAAACAGACCGTAGCGAAACTATCAGTCCGGCAGATTAGACAAGCAGTCGCTGAACTGGAGAGCCGAGGCAACGTGATTGAAATCACTGACGAGCGAGAACGCTTCAAAGCAATAGCCGAGAACTACTCCAGGAATCCCGCCAACACGTTGGTCATATCGCCAGCCAACCGCGAACGCGCGCAACTGAACTCACTTATACACCAGCAACTACAGCGCGAAGGAAAAGTAAGTCGAGACGATCACCGAATGAACATCTATGTAAATCGTCAGGACATGACCGGCACCGAACGCACCTTCGCCAACGCCTACCGTCCTGACGAAGACATCATCCACTACAACCGTGCCAGCAAGGTCTACGAAGTGAAGCCGGGCGACTACGCCAGCGTCATCGGCGTTAACCATGAAAGAAACGAGCTCACGGTTCGCTTTGCTAACGGCCGCATCCTCACCTACGACCCAACGCGACTTTCAGGCGTCAGTGTTTACAACAAAGCAGAGCGTTCTTTCGCGGAAGGTGATCGTATTCAGTTTCGTGCGCCCTTTGCAGAGAAGCGAATAGTCAACGGCGAATTGGGAACAATCAACAAGATCGAACCGGAACACTTGCGCGTTGCACTCGACAGCGGCCGCGAAGTTACCTTTGACCCTCAGCGGTTTCGGCACATCGATCACGGCTACGCCGTCACCAGCCACTCATCTCAGGGGCTAACTGTAGACCGAGTGCTGATCAACGCCGACACTCATGAATCCCTTCGTCTGCTTAACGACAGAATGGCCTACGTGGCCGTCTCGAGAGCCAGGGAAGAAGCCCTCATCTATACCGACTCCACACAGAACCTGCGCGACAGTCTTAATCGCGCTACTAACAAGGAAATGGCCCTTGAAGCGACGAAGGCCAATTCACGCGACATTCAACAAGATCGCAATGAATCAACTAACGATCCGATCGCACCGCACGAACAACCGCACAACGGCCGGGATCACGCTATGGACCAGAACTCAGCACAGATTGACCCGACACAGACACAAGCCGCCGAGCTTGCCGTTGAGAGCGAGAGTCAGGAAATCGCCGCATTCCTGATGTAGGAAAAAAACAGAGCACTTGAGGTATTAAGCAATGACCACACAGTTAAATTCAACTACGCCAGCCAACCGTTCACAGCTTCTAAAAGTCAGCGACGTCGCTCAACTACTGAACGTCAAGCCACGAACGATTTACGAGATGGTTGCGCAGGATCGTATCCCTTATAGAAAGCCGCCAGGCTCGAACATTCTTCGCTTTGATCTCGATGAAATTCTCGCTTGGACCAAAGCCAGGACGAGTACATGAGCGTTTTCGAAACTGAATGAAAAAATGAATGCTCATTCGTTCTCATCATGTTGTATAGTGCGAGCGCCCGTGGCTGCACCTCGGGAAAGGACCATGACAATGTCAGTACATAAGCGCGGAACCAAATGGCACTACGCCTTTTGTATCCGCAAAGTGCGTTATCGGGGAGCACTCCCTGAGGCCCGCACAAAATTTCAAGCCGAACAAGCTGAGACCAAGATCAAGCTCTCAGTGTTTGAAGCACGTTACGGAAAACAAACGGGTGATAAGGATCTCATCGAGTTCATTGATGAGACTTATCTGCCTTGGGCACGTCAGAACAAGCGGACTTGGAAGCATGATGAATTCCGGGCGCGCACAATTGCAGATTCGTTTAAGGGTAAGAAGTTTTCGCAAATCTCGCCGCTTCTCATTGAGAAATTCAAGAAGGAGCGGCACGAATCGATCACCAAGAAGGGAACGAGACGAAGCGCCGCATCCGTCAATCGCGAACTGGAACTACTGTCGAGAATTTTCAACCTTGCGATTGACTGTGAGGTTGCAGAATCGAATCCCTGTAGTAAGGTTAGAAAACTACGACTGAACAACAAGCGAATCCGTTATTTGTTGGATGAAGAAGCACCGAGATTACTTGCTGCGCTTACCGGTCCAAGAGCACATCTAAGACCGTTGGTCATAGTTGCTTTAGGTACAGGGATGCGGCGAGGCGATCAGTTAAATCTGCGTTGGGAGAAAGTGGATTTCCAACGGAATTTAATTTACGTTCCCAACTCCAAAACTGGCCGAGATTATACGGTGCCGATGAATCAAGACGTTCGCGATGAACTGCTAGCACTTCGCAGAGTCGCTGCCGAGAGTGAATATGTTTTTGTCAACTCGACTACAGGAAAACAGTTCACCGAGATCAAGCGTGCGTTTCAAACTGCCTGCCGCATTGCGGACATAACCAACCTCCGTTGGCATGACCTCAGGCATACGTTTGGGACGAAGCTCGGTGATGCTGGCTACCCTGAGTCTACTATCGCTCAACTGATGGGACACGCCACGGTTGAGATGGCCTTTCGCTATACCCATGCGACCGAACATGGCAAGCGTGCTGCTGTTGAAGCCGCTCGAATCGCTCGTTCTGGCGTCTGCCACAATCCTGCCACAAACGATCAACGGCCAGTCCTGCTGGCCGCTGTAAGTGGTTGATTTTATTGGTAGCGGGGGGCGGGATCGAACCGCCGACCTTGGGGTTATGAAAGCGCTCTGTTACTCGTGCATTGAATTACATTGAGTGACATAACTTTCACATTCATTACAACTTGCCGCCGTTACTGGACCAACTGAATTTGCACCACTTGACATGATTTGACAGTGATTGTCATCGAGTCACGTGACCAGAGCGTGACAAAATTTCTTGAACCATCTAACGGCGCTGGCCTAGGTTTCGCTTTCCGCAGTGCCCATTTCGATTGTGGAACTGCCCACCTTCTAGAATCTCCATGCTGAGATTCCAAGCTCTCGAAAAGAGAGATGAATCTAGGCGGACGCATCACGATTGAGCTTCAGATTTGCCATGGCAAAACGCCCATTCCCGGCCTCCGCTACACTGTAACAATAATCCTGGAGTTGTTGAGTTCCGGAATTCTGTTGACCAGATTCTGGCTGACTACGAAAACTTGGAAGGGCAATCTATCCTCGCAGCGTTAGACAATGCTGGGCAACTGATTCACATTAGTGCGTTGAATGATGTGGCACGGACTTCCGTACTGCGCTTGCTCTCCACAATGATCTCCCGATTGGTTCACGATCAGCTTTGCCTGCGGTTGAACCAATGAGAATTTGCTAAAGCTATGGCCTGCAGACTGCGGCGCGGCAGAAACTGACGACGCAAAATTTTCGGCGGCAGCGCGAAGGTCGACGGCGCCAATCGGATGTCGCATTCTTCTTGCGAACCATAGCAGTTCGAACTCTGATCGCTTCTCAACCTTTCTACAATTCCTCGCGGGAGTGGGCCGTTTTTATGGTTCTATGTCTCGAGCAGTTATGGCTGAAAGGAACTCAGATCTGGTAGCTTGCCACCCTTTGTTGTGCCAAATAAACCGGTGTCTAAACCGGAATTCGAATTCTTTACCCTCCACTCCGACCCTTTGGCATACTGCGGTGCCAGTGAGGGTGGCTCTTTGACCGCTAAGGGTGAGGTTCAAATCTGTTAGAGGCTTACAATCCTTAATAACCCGCGTAAGATCGTTCAGATGTTGGTCCTTGTCTTTCCCGACCTCGTCAACAAACTCGTCGTGAAGAATGTCCCTGAGTGTCTCTTTATCGGCTTTTTTCTCGGCCTCAGTTCGTTTAGTCTCAAGCTGTATTAGTGACGCCAGTACTTCGGCCTCATCGGTTGGAGCTTGATCTTCATCAACTGGCGATGGAGTTTCTGTCTCTTCCGGGCTTGGAGAAGGGGACTCTTCGGGAGTCGGACTTGCATCGTCGGGGTTCGGAGGGGGATCCACTATGGCAGCAGTCGGCGTGGCTGTCGGCTGAGGAACAGGCACAACCTGGTTAGGTCGCGTTACCAAATAGCCCACGACGCCAAAAGCAATCAGCAGGATCGGCAATGCAGCAACTACCCATGTGGGAATCAACGCTCTATGAATGAATTTGGCTGTTGCTTGTTGCGTTTCGTTAACCTTATGCGCCGCTGCCCGCACGCTAAAGCGGTAAGGTTGCGCCGCACCCATCATGCGTCGTCCCTTCTGAACCTTGAGCTTAATTGACGACGCACCACCGGCCTCCAGTCCCAGCGAGAGCTTCGCTTGCGGAGTTGGCGTGTCCGGGGCAAACAGAAAGGCCAGGTCTCCTTCTTCATCTATGCCGCTCAATTCAAATTCGCCTGCCGCATTGCCCTCGTTGCGCAGGCTAACTTGATAGCTTGCTTCCTTACGTCCGCTCGCCTTCAATGGAGAAATGCCTACACTCATCGCTGCGAACGGCAGTACCGTCCAGGTCGCTTCCGCTCTGCCCGACTCCCCTGGGTTTTCTCGTGAGCGAACGCTAATAGTCACCTGGTAATCACCGGCTCTGCTCGCAAATTCTTGCGGCACCAGCATCGTCAACAGCACCGTGGCCTGAGCCCCCGGGTTCAGTTGCACCTCTTTGCCCGTGCCTTCCACCCACTCCTCCGGCACACCGGCAACTGCCAGCGAGATGTGATCGACAATCTCCTCCAGATTCACCAGCGTCACTTTGCACTTCGCCGGCTGGCCCGGTATCAAAGCCATTGTCTTACTATCCAATGCCACTCCGATCTCGTTCGAGCGAGAAGGTAATGGTCCAAGCGGCGCCGTTTGCTTGAGCGCTGACGCCGGCTCTAGTGCTAACCATAGTGAGGAGCCGAGGCGCAGGGGTTGACTTCCATCCCAGACCTGCGTCACTTGCGGCAACAAACGAATACCGTCCAAACAAGTCCCGTTGGTTGAGCCAAGGTCCGTGACTGTGACTCTCTGGCCTTCGAATTGGATCCGTAAGTGATTACGCGAAAGCTCTGTTGATTCATAGGAAAGCTGGTTGTCGGCCGCCCTGCCGATTGTGATTCCGGCAGCGGTTAGTTCCACTCTTTGCAGCAGCTTTCCGGTTTGATCGTGCAGGCGGATGCGCGGCACACCAGAGGCAGTTCTAAGCACTGAATCCGAACCCAACGAGGGCGGTGGAACCTGCGCGTCGCGTCGGCTTTGCTGTTGGACCACCGTCGCTGCGGGCCTCTCTGGTGTAGGGGGGTCGATGGTAGCTTTATTGGCTCCCATTAAGGCTGTTCGCAAGGCATTAGATAACTCTGCCGCGGAGCCGTAACGCTCCTCCGGTCTTTTGGCCAGACAACGCAGAATGATCTGCTCAAGTTCCAGGGGTAAGTCAGGTCTTACGGTGCGCGGCGGCGGCGGTGCCACCTGAACATGATGGTAGACCGCGGCGCTCAGCGTTTTCGCTTGGAAGGGCACATAGCCGGTTGCCACCTCATACAACACGACTCCCAGCGAATAGAGATCGCTGCGGCCATCCAACTCCACTCCCTGACATTGTTCAGGCGACATATAGGCTGCTGTCCCGAGCACCGCGCCTGTTGCCGTCATTGCTCCGCTTTCCGCCAGCCGCACCAATCCGAAGTCAGTGATCTTGATCACCTGGTTGCCGCCGCGCGTATCGCTCAAGAGCAGGTTGTCCGGCTTAATGTCTCGATGCACCATCCCTTTAGCATGGGCCAGAGCCAGCCCCTCCGCTGTTTGCCGTACCAGGTCAATGCCCGTCCACAACGGTAAGCCTGCTTGCGCCGTCGTCTGCATCAGAAGCAATTGGCGCAACGACCCTCCCTCGATCAATTCCATGACCAGATAGAGGCTTCCGCCCTGTTCACCAAAATCGTGAACTTCAACGATGTTCGGATGCTTGAGCGAAGCGATCGCTCGTGCTTCCTGAAGGAAGCGTGCTTGAAAGCCCGGCTCGGCAGCAAGATTTGCATGTAAGACCTTAATGGCTGCCTCACGTCCGAGATGAATATGAACTGCGCGAAAGACCTGGCCCATCCCGCCGATGCCGATCACGGATTCAATCCGGTAATTACCTAGCGTCTTTCCGATCAGACTTTCCATGTTTGCACCTCGAGTTCATAGCCCGCATGCGCGGGCTTGTGCGTTCTTATCAGCTCTTCGATCAGGTCCTTCTTTAAACTGTCGTCTGTCGCCAGCTTCAGCTTGATATGGAATACAAACGGGACCTCGGTTTCTGTTATTTCAATTGCCTGTCCTGTGCAGATCTCGATCATCCGAGCCAGACCGTATTTCGTGCCCCGCCAACGGTACAGTTCCACGGCTTCAGCCAGGAGGGCGCGCATTCGTCCTTCCGGCCAATAGGGATCGATTTTCAGATCAAGCCAACTTGCTAGCCACGACAGCAACGATGCCGGACAGGTACGAGGATCAAAGTACATAGCGATTCGATCCTGGCGCTGCTCCATTGGCTCCCAGATCTGCTCGAAGATCAGCAAGAAGCGGCGAAGAAAATCGCTCTCCTGAAAAACGGCTGGCAAGTGCTGCTGGTACGCACTGCAAACCTCCGGCGTAGTCAACTCCGCTGGCCATGTCTGCCGAGGCGGTTTTATGAGAGCGGGAAGCAGGGCCTTCTCCTCGATCGCACCTCGCAATGAGGCAGTTGGCTCGAGTTTTTGCTCTATTGTCCGAATTGATTCGTCCGTTGTGACTGTTCCGACTTGCTCTATTGGTTGGGGCGACCGATAAAAAATCAGGTATGGACCAATTTCAAAAACCTCCCCGTCGGTTAACAAGCGAGGTTGGTGCGGCAGCAGACGCAGCCCGCCAATGAATGTGCCATTCACACTTCCCAGGTCAGTTAAGACTGGCCCTACTTTCTCGATCAGAATCTCTGCGTGGCGCCTTGAGACTGGGGCGGCAGGAAGGGCCAGATCATTGTCCGGCGTGCGACCAATCGTGAGCTTGATCGCAATTAGGTCGACGGTTTGGACCAGGTGGCCGTCCAGCTCGACTATTAGTTGACCGCGTGTTGCCATACTGCTTCCGCCAAACAATCATCTTGAGTGAGATCGAGCCAAACTCGGCTTCGCTATCCTTCCGTCGCCTCCGATTCAGGCCACGGTGACGGTGTGCTGAGCCGAACAGAGCAATCCGTGACCAGGCACCTCCAGTCGAGGAGGGGCGGGCTTTGATGCCGCAGGGTTACCGGGATCTCTGATCACAACTCGTACCTCATCGACAAACTCAACGGAGGGGATGCTCTGCAAGACAGCGTAAATTTCTGAAAGATGGAGATTGCGACCGAAAGGCCAGCCATCACTTTGCGGGCCACCCGTAAAAGGATTGAGGTATCGATATAATGCTTCTTCAGCAAGCTCACGGATCTTGGTAGTTCGCGCCAGATCGCTTTGCTCAGGCCCTCGCAACTTCGCCTGGACTGAGACCCATATGTATGTTGGTGGCCTCACCTCTACTCCGACGCCCAGCACGCAGCACTTATTAAGATCGTCTAAAACAGTTCGACGGAGTTCGGCTGATAAAAGCAGTTGCTCCGGAGTGGCTTGGTCTGAAGGCACCTTAACGTCAGGCAACACGATCACAAATAGCTGGCCTGGTTTGGGATCGACGGGATCACCGGGCTGGGCGCCGGGAGCCAGGCAACGAGCACGGGCGATGCCGGGCACCTGTGAGGCCAGGTATTCGAAATCTTCTGCCGTCACCGCGCGAGTGCGCGTGCGCAGGGAGCGCGCTGCGCGCAACTTGGCGTCTTCGAGACTCTGTGAATCGCGCCCGCCAACCGTAGCCTGACGGTTATTCACTTGCGCAACATAAGGGATTGAGGATTTCAACACGGAGAGCGCGCCTTTTGACACGTTCCCGGCCACGCCGCCCCCATATTGATACCTACTGAAATGAAGCACGCTACCCTTAGCCGGTATACTGCCGAAGCGATAGACCGAACCGTCTGGTTGCAACAGCGCCGGACCTAGCCTCAGAGTTCCATCCAATTCATCGAGCGTGAAATGCCTGTCGCCAATACTGGAATCAGCAAAATCCGCAACTTCTTCCCAGCGCTCTGACTCGCCATCCGGAGTTTCGACAATTAAGTAGTCGGTGGTCTGGTCGCGCGCCAGGATGAGCGAGTTGAGAAGCTTGAAGGTCTGGCCCGCTGTTCCATCACTCTCACCGAGTGTTTCATCCAGTACGGTGATAGCGTGGCGGGCGCCGACCGATCCACCACGCGATTCCACTCGGAAAAGCCGTTCTATTTCCGGCGAGATATCGTAGTGACGTTTGCTTGCCTGTGCTTTCGTGAGTTGGCAACGCAGCCAGTATGCCCGCGTGTTTTGAAACTCACCGGGCGACATCGGCGGCAGGTGCAGGATGATCTCCCCATCCACGTTAAACCCCTTCGTCCCATCGTACTCGACCTCACAAGGGGACCAGCGGGTAAGCCCGCCGCACCAGACCTGCCATTCAAGCGGTGGGTTACTCGGATCAATGCCTGCGCCGCCGGCATTTTCACACCCCATGACCAATGCCATGACGTGATGGCTATGATCTTTTTCGAGCGCAAGGTAAAAGGCATCTCCCGGAACCGGGGGATTTGGAAAAAGCTTGATCGATTGGTTTGGCAGGCTGAGTCGCCGCAACTCATGCGTCACCCACTCGTTATCGTGATCGCGCCGCGCACTGCGAGTGTAGGCTCCAAGCACAGTAGGAGGGCGAATGGTTAGGTCCGCCTCGGTCGTGAAAATAATCGCGGGATTTGTCTCGGTTCGCACCGTCGCTACTTCTGTCTCTTTGGGTAGAGTGCAATCCACTAGTAACGGGGCAGAAAGATAAAAGGTGACCGGAGCACGTGCGGAGCGCGGCGGTTCCAGCTTCACTCCGATCAATTCGAGGAACTTGATGTAGTTTTTCTCCGGTACCTGATTGACGCGATACAGCAACAACTCGGTCATCCACGCAAAGAGTTCAATCATTGCAACGCCGGGATCACTCACGTTGTGATCCGTCCACTCCGGGCAATAGTGCGGGATGAGCCGCTTGGCTTCATCCACTATGTCCTGGAAGCGGCGGTTGTCTAAATTCGGTATCGGTAAGGACATGGTCTAAATGCGCTCTGGTAGAAATATCGCGCCGCGCGATTCATTAGTTTTGCTCACCGGGAATGCTATAGAACGGAAAGACGAGTGAACGCCGGTCATGCGACGCCTTGATCTCATAGTGAATTTCAATGAGCAAGCGCGACGCATCTCTTGAGTCCACGTTCGTGCTGACGTCTTGCACGCTAATGCGCGGCTCCCACATTCCTAGAGCTTCCTTCACATAAAAAGCGGCCAATCCGGAGGTAGTGGCGTTGTTAGGTGCAAAGGTCAAATCATGGATCTGACAGCCAAATTCGGGGCGCATTACCCGTTGCCCCTTTGGAGTCAGTAAGATCATCTGCACGGCTTCTTCTATATCGCGCTCCTGACGCGCGAGCGCGATTCGCCCTCGCGCGTCCACGCTCACCGGAAAGGCCCAACCTACACCTAAGAAGTCACTCATGAAGAAGTTCTCCTAGCCGATCAGCACTGTGCTGACCGCCACCACCGTTCCCCCTGGCAAGTCCACCGGATCATTGCAGGTCAACGCAGTATCGCCGCTGCGCGCTGCCTGTTTTCCATTAATCATCACAGTCGCGCTGCCAGTGATAATTTGCCCTTTGCCAGTTGGCGGCTTTTGAAATGGTCCACCTTGCGGAATATGCGGCGGCACATTATCGGCAACGCTGCCGACAGTAGCTGCCGGCATACCCATCACGTTCACATTCGGGCTGAGATTGTTGCCAAGGATTCCCGTGAACGGATGAGGCAGCGGAGTGGGCACCGGTCCAACCGGCGACGGTATCAGGATGATGTGAATGTCCGTCGCTAGGACCTTGTCGCCTTGTTTTGCTGCTGGCTGTCCCATAACTTTCAGTTCAAGTTAATAACTGTCGCCTTGACATCAACCGTAGCGCCGTCACCGTCGATCTTCACTCCCATCCCATTGATCTCTACTTGCCCTTGCGCCTTTAACGACAGATTCCCCTTCGCGGTCAGCGCGGCATCACCTTTCACGTCGATGGTGAGGCTGTTCGTAAGGCTATCGAGCACGATCTTGTTGCCCTTTCTGTCTTCAATGCTGATGCTGCCACTGCTCTCGCTGTCGTCGAGGATGATGGTATGGCCGCTGCGCGAGCGAATGATGCGTTGTTCGACGCGCCCGCCGCCCAGGATCTCGCTGCTCTTCTTGGGTGGGCCATCTTGTCCATTCCACAATCCGCCAAGAATATATGGATGATGAACGTCGCCCAGCTCAAACCCCACCAGCACCTCATCGTTGACTTCGGGTAAGAATTGAATGCCGCGCTGAGCTCCCGCGCCCAGCGCCACCACCCGCGCCCAATCGCTGGCGTGATCGCTTGAGAGCGAAGGATATTTCACTTTCACCCTTCCCCGGCCTTCCGGATCTTGATTGTCAGTCACAATCCCGATCATCAGGCCCGCGTTTTGTGACTCGCCTGCGTCATCATCACGTAGCAAGCTGAGAAGAGTTGACGGAGTTTGCCCTGAGACACTGAACTGCGTGTGATAACCCTCCTTGGCGTTGTAGATGTGTGAAGCGGCGGTCACAAAATAGGTGCCGCTAAAGTGGTCGCCGACTGCTCCGATCTTGACGGTCTTTCCGGCGACGATCTCAGGAGCGCCGCTGCAGGTACCCTCCGCCTCGACGAATCGCTCGATCACCCGGTTAGCGACCGCCTGGGCCAATCGATCCGCAGCCGCTTGCGTGCGCAGAGGATAGTTGGAAATCAGTTGCGTGGCTTCGATGTTGAAAGCGCTCTTTGCCGCCTCGCCGCCTTTCTTATCCTGCTTGATTTCGGGCGCGCCTTGGCCCTTGGTTGCCTGGCCAATGATCTCCCGGCGGGTATCCGGATCCCAACTTCGCACTGTGACACTGTTGACCTGAGCGATCGTGGTTAACCGGGGCCGAAATTCGCTGAGTGTCTCGCCCCAACGCAACTCAACCGGCTTCCCATTCGCGGCCGGCGGCTTGAAGCACAATCGCTTGCCTTCGACGTAGAGCAAATAGCCCACAGCCGCGGCGCGTTGGCGCAGAAAAGTGAGGTTGGTCTGATTGCTTTGAAAGAGGTACTGATGGACCAGACTCGTGTTCTCAAGGTCGGGTTGCAGACCAGCTTCCTTGGCCAATCGCTGCACGACATCACTGTCCGTAACGTTTTGGAATGAGCGGACGTGGCTGCCTCGCGCCAAACGGTGCATACGATCAAAGGCTCTAATAACCAAATGATGCGTACTTGGTCCAAAGTTCGGTTCTATCTCCACGATCTCACCATCGAAGACTATTTGTGAACGGCTTTCCTTAGCCGTGGCTTTGGCAGAGATCTCTACCGGTTTACCTGGCTGAAAGAGGTCGCCATCAAGCCAGTGCAAATGTGGATCATGCACGGCGATAGTAGCCAGATCCGGCATGTGCAAGCTGTTTTCGATCTTTACTTCGAGTAGAGCGCGCATCAATTCCTCAGACGCATCAGCGCCATTAATCTTCACGTAGAAGTGGCTGATCAAATTACTGTTTTCAGACATTGGGTATCATCAACATCTTCCCTGGTAGGAGACGACGCACCTGGGTTAAGCCGTTCGCGTCGGCAATCAAGCGCCATTGATTCGAATCTCCATACTCATTAAAAGCAATCCAGGCGAGCGTATCGCCAACCCTCACGAGCCAGTGACGCTCGCCACCCACGCCGCCAGAAGTGGGATTTGTTTTCTTGCTGTTGACATCCTCCTCGAACTGTTGAAAGGAGACATCAAGCACCGCGCGCACGGGTGTGCCATTTGGCAAAAACAGACTAAACCGCTGACTGATATTTGTGATTACGGCACTAAATCCCACTGTCTGGCCCCACTGAAATCGCACGGTGGGTGGTCGACCCTTCTTGGTCTTTTTGTCTATCGATTGCTCGTCTATTTTCATGAGATCGTAGATAGCGTTGGTATATTTCTTACGCACGTCTGCTTGCTCAGCATAGGTATCGAAGAACAGTTGTAGTTTCAGTGTTTCCGCACCACCGCCCTTGAACTCAAATTTAGGAGCATTGGTCTTGGGAGAATTGCTCGCCTGCCAATTGTTCTGTTTGCTGATATTCAATTCTTTGGGACAAAACATCACCTTGATTGGCGGCCCTGAGGTGTTGCCTGCCTTGTCAAGTTTCACTATCAATGCTGGTTCCAGGTTACTCATGTCATCTCCACCTAGAAGGATTCGCGCCGCCGTTCGGCAGCCAGACGTCTTTTCAGAATCGAATAGACTTGTTGGGCCATCGCGTCCAAATCCGGTGCAACCTGCTCAACGCTTTCCGCTGCCTGTACTTCGTGCACTGCGGCAGGCGCAGAATGAGGATCCTCCTCCAAGCTGCGCCCCTCGCCGGCAAGTTGCACTGGCCCCGGACTGACGCTGGACGATGTGTCCGCAAGTGAAATGTCAGCAGCGCTTCTTGTGGCTGCAGCCGGCGCGCTAGAGACTGTGTCACCGACTGGTGTGCTCATCCATTCAGGCAAAGGCTCCCAGGGCGCGGGCAAGCCACCCCAATCCGGCGTGGCAGCGGATGATTCAGATGGCACGGGCGCGATAGCTAACTCGTCGGGAGTAAGAAGGGATTCTGTTTTGCTGGTCGTCACTGGTTCAGGGCTAGAGGCTCGATCCTCAGTAGCTTTCGCTGCACGGATCACGCGGGATTCCACTCGGCGTGCAAGCACCTCTTCATCCATCGTCTCCAGCCTCACTGTCGCAACCGATTGGGCGGGCGCCTGTCGGGCGATAGGTGGGACAAATCGAGGCTGTCGCTGGCGGGCCACGTGCGTCAACTCATGCGCCAGCACGCCTAATTGCTCCGGACTTTCGCTGGCATGACCCGGACCAAGAAGAACAATTTCGGAGGTTGTCAGGGCGTCTGCCTGGTTCTTGGTAGCCAGTTGCGCAGCGCTGGAGCCTGCATACACTGGCACGTTCGCCGGATCGATTCCGACCAGTGGCTTTATGAAGCGACGTGTTGCTTGGGATAATGTCTGCGGCTGTTCCACCTGTGCTAAGGAACGAAATGAACGACGCTGAGACCCTCTTGCCAAGCGATTAGGCACTACCGCGGTTCTAAGGGTAGACGCAGGTGGGCCAATATGGTGGGACTCCTTTATTGGTTCAGCATCAGGTTGCGGTCTGGCTACTTCGACGAGCCGCGCCAGCCAGGCCAGAGGTGAGCGGTCGCTCTCTCGGCTGGCAAATATTTCTGCTGGGCCATCGTGAGTCGCCTCACGTGGTAAGTCGCTGTGTGATTCGAGTTTGGTTTGTTGCCTGTACTCTCTTTGCGATCCCGCTGTTGATTGTGGCAGCGGTTTAGGGGTCGACCTCTTGACGCTCAATGGCAATGGAGATTTCGTTTCTGTCGTCGTTTCTTCTGTACGCTCCATCACTTCGGCCACTGGTAAATCTTCGCCCTCGAGTTCGCTGGCAGGTACTCCTGGTTCAACTCGATACTCAGACGCGATCCCAGTTCGGGAGAGTTCTTCGAGGCTCACTCGCGGCGGCACTCTTAGTACATGAGTCGCAGCCGGATCTTCACGGCGCTGATTCTGTGGTCTTGTATTGAGCTCCTCCGACCTATTGAGCGCCTCCGGACGCTCAAGCCCGCGCGGTCCTGTCTGCTTCGGTGGAATACCGAGCGCTATCGAGTAATCAGAAGGGCCAACAACGCCTTCCGACTCAACAATCGGTCCGTACGTCAATGACCCATCGATATCGAGAGAGGCATTCTGCGACACACCTGGTTTCAGATCGCCCTCAAAGGTCAAAGGTTCTTCCATCTCCGGACTTACTTGATGATCCATGAGAGTTGACAACAGTGAGCGCACGCCTCGATCGCGAGAGTATGAGTGCCGAGTGATCAGCCCGAGCGTCTGCAAGAACCGCACAGCCTTCATGGTGGGAGTTTGCAGCAATTGACGGTGGGCCAGATATTTCGCCAGCGCCGGCCGCTGCTGCATTCTCTGTCTGAGATCAGAGCGCCGCATGATTTCAACCTACTGTCAGCCCCTTATGGGCCAGTTCCAATGTCTCTATTGCAGTGGAAGTGTCGTCGGACTTGCATGGCGGGCCCATCCACTTGATTGGATAGGCTCCGCTGAAATTCCACCGGATAAACTCTTTTCCCTCAACGTCGTAAAGAATCACTGACAGATTGCGAGGGACAATTTTTCCTTGCGCCACTTCGAGGACCCATTTCAGGAACTCGTTGGACTTGGTCATCCCACGTTTAAGCGTCAGGTTACCGACTTTGCACCGCCCCGGCAGGCGATGGACGAAACCATTGTTGCCGCCCTCTTCTACCTCTTCCACCGCCATCTCTATGGCCAGACCGCTTACCTCGCTGAAGACAGCCTGCGTCATGCCGTCGACCTCCACATAAAATCTGCAAGCGGGATGCGCCTCGACTGTCGTTTGATTTCCTGCTTTTGCCGGTTGCACACCCATATTTATCCAGACCTGCGTCGGGGAAGATTTTGCCCGCGCGCCACCTCCAGTCGCAGTTCGTCATGCATCAGCCGAGACACCTTGTCAGCAAGTTTTTCTAGATCAACGATTGCCGGCGAGCTTTTACCAGGCGTTGTCTGATGCGCCGAATCATTCTTGCCAGCCTCGCTAATAGTTGCCTCTTCCTCAGTCATGCTGGACAACTCCCGAGACGATGTGGATGAAGAGAGCGCCGTCCTTGCGACAATAGCTGGACGCTAGATGTTTTCATCAGCCATCAGATCCAACTCAAAACGCGAACCGCAGGTTGGGCACTCCGTTTCCACGAGGTGACTGTCTCCATCATTTAGCTTCACGTAAAGCTGCTGCAGATAAGCGAAGTCAGAAGCAAACAGACCTTCGATGATCACCGGTGTCACAGGGCTCACATCGCCCAAGCTCATCACTACACGACTCAACAACAAGATGCTCAAGTAAGACTCGTTGGTCCGCGCCCGCGCGTCTTGCAAAGGCTCCACTTCATCAAGTGCAGTTGCTAATCGCATCACGCCTTGACGATGCAGATTGCCCGCCACATCAGCGTAGCCACGTGGCAAGGTAAATTCGAACTCGGTTCGCAGAACACTCATCGCAGTGGGACCAGTAAAGCCGCTTTAACTAATTCGCGCGTATCCTTCCACTGTGAGTTCCAGCTCTTCGATGCCAACCTCGTTGTTGGTAGCATTGGCTGATGGACCAGTGAGCTTTGAGGGCCACGCGTTGATGAACTCCCAGCGCGAGACTTCCAGGCCTTCCTGGTTGAACATCACGATGGAGCCATTCTTGCGCGCTTCGTTGACCTTTCCTTGCTCCACCAGCTTTCGCCACTTCCACATATCCATCGCGTCGGTGATGCCGCGTTTAAGTGTGATGTTGTTCCATTTCAGCCGACCTGGAACTTTCTTCATGATGTATTCACCCTTTGGCCCACTGGCCTTGTACTCAACGACTTCGTTCTCACTGCCCATACCGGTGCATTCTCGAAAGGCGCCGACCACCTGTCCTTGAAATTCAACCCCAAACCACGCCGAAACAACCGGATCCTTCTCTGCCATCTCAAGACTCCTTTGTTGGTGCTAAGTTCATTTATGCGAAACATTCAATTCCCAGCGGATGTTGCAGCGCAGCCTCGATATCTCACTCGGCTATGCTCCGCCGCTGGAGAACTGGCTGAGCCGAAAGATCACGAATTCGGCGGGCTTAACAGGAGCGAGGCCAATCTCGATGATCAACTGTCCGCGATCGCGCACGTCTGGTGGATTAAGCTCCTCATCACACTTCACGAAGAAGGCCTCTTCCGCTCCGAGTCCGAATAACGCGCCGTCGCGCCAAACGCCGGTCAGGAAAGCTCCAACATCACGCCGCACACGCGCCCACAGATCGGGATCGTTCGGCTCGAAGACCACCCACTGCGTGCCCCGTTCGATAGACTTCTCCACATAATTAAACAGCCGCCGGACGTTGATATATCGCCATGCCGGATCGCTGCTCAAAGTACGCGCGCCCCACACGCGAATGCCACTCCCCGTGAATGAGCGAATACAATTGATGCCGATGGGGTTGAGCGTGTCCTGCTCGCCTTTGGTTATTTGCGTTGCCGCCTCGAGCACTCCGCGGATGACTTCATTGGCCGGCGCTTTGTGAACGCCACGCTCGTTGTCGTTGCGAGCATAGATGCCTGCGAGATGACCGCTCGGTGGAACCGCTAAGGGCTTGCCATCCGGTCCTGCGACTTTGATCCACGGGTAATAAAGAGCGGCAAACTTTGAGTCGTAGTTGGTCTCACCTTCACGCCACTTCTTAACATCCTGCGGAGATAAGTCGGGCAGAGGATCGAGGATCGCCATCCGGTCGCCCATCCGCTCGCAATGAGCAATCAATCCAGTTTGGACAGCCTTCACACCGTCTCGATCAATTAAGCCGGCCCCAAAAGCTGCCATCAGATCAGGGCAACAGACCATCGTTGCATCTTCAGCTATCTCCAGACCTTCGATTCCACTGCGCTCTGCAACATCGCCCTTAAAGGTGTTGGATTGCACTTGCGGCAGCGTCGTCGGTTGAGTGACTTGGAGCAAGTAGGTGCCGATCTCGGGAGAGCGATCCGCCAATGCACCGGTCCCTTGAGCTTCGACGATGGTTATGATTTGACTGGTCTGATTGACGGTCTCCACCACATTCTTGGCGCCTTTTGTCTTGCCCAGGCTGACATTTTCAAAAACTTCCTGGACCTGTCCCATACGCACATGTAGGGTGAAGGACCCCTCGGGTGGTTCGTCACCCGTCGGAGGCGCAACCTCAATTTCAATGTCGTTGGTTTGGACGTTTTTGGGCTGGAGTGTAAGCGAGGGTATTGCCTTTGAAGACCTGCTTGGCAGTTGCAGGGTCGACGCAGGTTTTCCATTGCCGGCCGCGGCATTTCCTATCCGGGTTACGTAGCAGCGACCACCTCCATTCAGGAAATAGCCGTAGACTGCGTGTGAGAGAAAGGTGCCCTTCATGTGCGGGCTACGGCGGCCGCCTTCTTCCATCACGCCGAACGTCTCAACATATTGTGACCAGTTCGTCAGCAGGACCGGCTGACTGATCGGGCCGGCCGGCGCAAAGCCGACGAAGGCTGCCATCGCAGTGCCCACGCCCTCGATCGGTCGCGGGCCGCTATTTATTTCTTCGATGTAAACGCCAGGTGATAAGTATTCAGGCATGTTCGTTCTCCTTTTGTGAATGCTACGAATCAGTTGAAAGGTCTCACCTGATCGCTTGAAAGTTGCGTCCCGTTATTCACTCATCCAACACGATGTCATAGGACTCCGATGGAACCTGCAGTTTGACTCGCTTTTGAATCCTGCCATGCTGAAGAACGTTTAAGCTGATTGGGCCACCCGGCACACTGAGAACGTATCTTCCGTTATCATCAGTTGTGCTGCCGTCGGCGGCGCTGCTATCAAGGTTGACATTCAAGCCATCCACCGGTTGCCCTTTCTTGCTGCGCACAACACCGCCAATGTGAATCGCCGTTTCCATCAGGACATCATTGCCCGTCGTGCGTCCATAGCGCGCTGTGCGCGTGAGCACAATCGGTGCTTGAATCGCGATGTCCAGATCGAGCGGCGCGGTGACGATGTAACAAAGTGCGGGGTGCGGAGGCGTGCCCAGCGCGCTCCAGATATCGAGAAAGTTCCCGCCTTCTTCTCTATTTCCAATTCGTGTTGTGAGCGGCGGCTCAAGCAAGCGTAGCGATTCCGGCAACACCTCTTGAGGCAGTTGTTGATACTTCATCAAAGTGGTCAGCACGCGCCACAACAATTGATGTTCGTCTTCGATCTCTGTTGTCAGTGCGCTCACCATGTATCGCAGATCAAAGCGGCGGGGTGGTAAACGACGCTCTGCTTTACCGTTGCTGCGAACTGTCTGCACGTTGGTCTCTCGCTTTTCTGTGTTTTCTTGCACATCAAACAAAAACAGATCGATCGTCGGGCGCGTGAGCGAGGTGACCCAGTCCTTAGTTGGCGCGTCAAAGCGGATGTCCACTTCTTGTGAATCAATCTGTCCACCAGACCAAAGCAACTCCTTTAGCGCCTGACTTATGTTTGTTAGCATCGCCGTCTCTGTCAGCCTTAATTGAGAAGTCCTATTTTGCTAAATGTTCCCCTCATCATCTCGAGTGCCAATCCACTTTTCATCGCTTTTGCTTCCAATGTGGGTCAGGCGTGCATCAAGGTTTTCATAGAAAGAAGGTGGAATTCCAAAGAGTGCAACTCTGATCGAATGTCGCTTTTTAAATTCTTCTATGGCCCTTTCTCTGAATAGGGGCTTGGCAATATCTACTACCTTGCCGTAAATACCCGCCTCCCTGACCTTTTTCGTTACAACCTCTTCAGGATACTTCTGCTTCAAGTCCGAGAGATCTGTCTGCGCTCGCTGTGCTCCTTCGGCACCTCCAGCGCCGGCAGTCGGCTCGGTTCCGGTCATCACGTTGGCATAGGACTGACTGTAGTTTTGCAGAGCCTTCGCCGCGTCAAACGTTATCCAGCCGATATCCCTGCCCTCCTGCTCTCCGTAGTAAAAAGCAGCGACGATCACGGCAGCACTGGCCGCAGGAAGAGCAAGAGCGCCAATTGCAGCAAGCGCTTCTGCACCAAGCTGTTCCAGAACCCACTCACCAATCGAGATGTAATCTGGCGTGATATCCACGCTCAAGCCCGGTTTCATCTCGACCAAGAAGCGCAAGCCCGACTGGGTGACATGTTCAAATTCAGGAATTGTGAGATCAGCACCCACTGAAGCAACTAAGATTTCAGGAGTTTCACCGGTCTTCCATTTTACTAGGCTGACTTCGATGGGCTTCAGTGAAACCTTGTAGTCCCCGAGAAACTTGTCGCTCAAGGTTATTCCGACGCTAATCTTGCCGCCTTTGGTCGTCCACTCACCAGTACCCTTGAGTTCGGGAGTAAAGCCTAGAAACCGCTTCTCGCATTCATGCTTGAGTTCAGCGCTTGCCCCGGCTTCGCCAGCCCCTGTCTTTGCACCCACTTCCAGTTTCGTCGAACTGGAAGGCGATTTTTGGTTTGGATCACCAGCGATAGGTGCTCCTCCGAATTTCGTTTGCGACTGCCCGGTTGCAGGCGCGCTCAGCATCTTGGCCGTGGCGTCACCCTTAATTTTTGGCTTGAATTTGAAAGGCCCCGCACTTGCTCCGGCTCCCAACTGCTGCTCAATAGAGAACTTTATAGGTACAACCAGCCCTTGCGCCGGATCTGGAAGACCTGACGGTGTCTCACGCATGATTTTCCGATTACCCTCGCCAGCGTGGACAGTCGCAATTCTGTTCTGGTCGTGGGTCGAATCGTTAGATGCTTTGGGTTGTAGTTGGTGCTCGTGTCCAACCGCATTGCCCTGCTGTAACACGTGGGTTAGTTCGTGCGCGAGGAGGTGTTTACCTCCTCTCGTTTCAGGTTCGTATCGGCCCTCTGCGAACACCACATCCTGTCCAACTGTGTACGCTATAGCATTGAGAGATTCTGCTGATTGCGTCGCTAGACTATCCGTATGCACCCGCACTTCGCTGAAGTCATGACCGAAGCGCGGCTCCATGAAGGCACGTGTTTCTACATCTAAAGGCTGCCCATCCGATTGAAGACCCGCTTGCGCAATGGGCGTCACATCGTCTGCCGGTTGCAGGTCGGTTTGCGCTTTGCGCGCTATCTGCGGAATGGTTGACTTCGTCTCGTCATCCGGCTTTTCCATCCGCATGATTTGATCGGTTACTTGATCGGCTTCCATCTCGTAGCGGTCTCCCGGTTGACTGACGGTTAGCTTTGCCTGCGGTCGGGTCATGGACAAATTGCGAAAATGGTGGCCCACAGTGGGCAGCGCGGACTGTCTTGACGAGTCGGAATCTTCAGACAGAGATGCAAAGGTGCCCGGCGAAAATTCCACTGTCCCTTTCTTCCTGCGCTCAACTGTGGTTCGACCTTTCATTGTTGCTTTACGCGTCCTCATCCACCGCTCGGTGTGTTGGCTTACTAATCCAGCTGCTGATAAATGCGTTCACGCTATACTCCATCCTGCAATCTCTACTTCCGCCAATGGCTTTTCCAACTTGGCGTATTCGCTCTGCGCAGCGCGCAGCAAATGTCTCATTCGCACGGGTTCCTCTGTGCCCGCTGCAAGAAAGGCTGCGTTCAGTGCGATGTTGCGGATATTGCCGCCGGCTACGCTCAACTGCGATAGATGTTCTACTGCGATACCTTCCGTTGGCGTCTCGGATGGGAAGATATGCCGCCAAATCTCAGCGCGCTGTGCCGCATCCGGAAACGGAAATTGGACGACGAACCTGATGCGCCGCAAGAATGCCACGTCCAACGCGCTCCTCATGTTCGTAGTCAAGATCGCCAGACCGCGATAGCACTCCATTCGTTGCAGCAGGTAGCTCACCTCGATATTGGCGTATCGATCGTGGCTGTCTCTGACTTCGCTGCGCTTGCCGAAGAGCGCATCTGCTTCGTCAAACAGCAGGATCGCGCCCCCAGACTCCGCGGCATCGAACACGCGCCGCAAATTCTTTTCTGTCTCTCCTATGTACTTGCTTACGATCGAAGACAGATCGATGCGGTACAGGTCCAGCCGCAGTTCGCGTGCTAACACTTCCGCCGCCATTGTCTTGCCTGTGCCGCTCGCTCCGGCAAACAAAGCACTGATGCCCAGGCCGCGCGCACCCTTTGACGCGAAGCCCCAGGTCTCATAAACCTTCGCACGCTGTCTCACGTGCGTCACAATGTCGCGCAAGGTCTCCTTTTGTGCTTCGGGCAATACGAGATCGTCCCAAGCAGTAGCAGAGTCAATGTACTGCCCTAACTCTTCCAGTCTGGGACGAGTTTGACTACGGCAAGCGTCCCAGAGTCCATCGAAGGACCATATAGAATCTTGCTCAACATTCGCATCGGCCGCTGCTGAATAGATCGCCGATAGGCTTAAGCTGAATTGCGACATCAACGCGTCGAGTTGTCCATCCAACTGTTGCGCCCTGTCGCCAAGCGCAGCCTCCCAGACGGCTCGTTGCTCGCCAGATGTTGCCCTTTGCACTTCGAAGCTCGTTGCTGAGCGCCCGTTGACCTTGCGCCGCCCTTGACTGCTGATAATCAGAGCGCCGGGCATGCGTCTGATGAAATCGTTGATGATGCTTTCGGATCCCATATCCATTGCCTGATCATCGTCGCAATCCAAGAGCAGCGCGCCGGCGCGCAATCTGTTTTCGCGCTCCCATAGTCGAATAAGCAAAGACAGGTCATTCGAGTTTGACGGTAGGGAATGAGCATGTACCGAGTGAATGTTTAGTCCCAGGTGCGCGCACGCGCTGGCGGCGATAGCGCGAGCCGTCGCGCCATCTGAGTGACATAAAAGAATCACTGGCAATAACGTTTGGCCTGCCGCAGTGGACCATAGGTGAGCCATTCGCTGAGCAATGGCTTGATGCGCTGGCATCAGCGCTTGAGCTAGAGTCACAGGTTCGAACAGGTTCATTAGTCGCTCGTCGAACTGCTCGACTCCGGTTAAGTAATGCAGCACTCGCTCATCAATGCGCAGCGGCCGAGTGGTGAGTGGCGCACTGCAAGATCCGCCAGTGGGTGTGAATTCAACGAGCCGCCAATAGCGCAGCGGTGCGTCGGGTCTTAGCGCGCCCCAATAAGCCTGAGGTAATGCGGCGAGCGCCAAACTAAAGGTTGGGAAAGCACGCTGGTGGTCTTGCTGGGCTGCAGCACATACTGACGCGAACGTTGCCTCAAGCTCCATGCCGGCGCAGAGTAAGAGTACGTCGCGCTCAAATGGTGATAGATCGAATGCTGCGCACAGCGTCTCGACCGCCGGCGGCGGCGATGCTGAACCTGAAACGGCGAGATAGCACTCTTGCGCCGCATCTACCCGCTTAGTCGCTTCAAGCAAGTTTGCCTCACCCTGCGCGCGTGCAACGTCACACAAGAGATGGCTGCGCACAACCGCTAGAGCCGCTGACAGAGCGCTCTGATTCATTTCTTGCCACTTGTCGAGATTCATATTCATGGAGGTCATTCAACTGCCATCGATGATTACCGCCGAGACCCGGTACGAGACTGACGGGCGATAACGCGCTTGTAAGGCCGACCACACTTTTGACATGTCTTCAAAGGTCAAAAACTGTGGCGTGACTTTGATTTGCTCGACTTGGTCCATGATGCCTGACGCCGACAATGCTGCCTGTGCAGGCGGCATCAAGCTTTTCCCCTTCTTAACTGGTGGCGATCCCAGCGTCTTACGAATCATGTCTGGCGATAAACTTGGGGTTCTATGAAGCAACTGCATGGCGCAACCGAGCAGGATCTCGGCATGAAAATCTTGCGCTCCGTAAGCCGTCAAGAGGTAAAACAAATCCAAGGCCAGCCTTGGACCATCTTGTTGCGTACCTTCTTTGGCGGCGACTTTCTGCTTCGCCCCATTTCGGAGTTCTGAGTGTGGTGCGACTCGGTACATAAATAGATTGAGTTGGTTGCTCTCTTCAGTGCCCATCACAATCCGATCCGGGGATAGAGCACTGATACTCACATCTCCAACGCTGGCAGCTTCAGAGTTAGTGATGAGTCCGTTTCTCAGCAAGTCTCGTAACACCGCGGTAACGGATGCAATTGCAAGTGCACTTGCCATACTCTAGTTTGGTTTCTTCCGTCGATATTGGAAGCTGTTGCCTTGCCTTATTTCTTCTAGTTGACCGCTCTGGGTTAACTCATTGAGAACCCTTGCTACAGCTTCGACATCTTCTCGGACTTTTTGTCTCATGACCCAGAATGAGGCGATTCCTTCCACGGTATCCTGAGCCTGAGGATGCTCCTCGAGGTACAGCAAAATGGCGTGGGACAGTTCCGCTTCCTTTTGTTGATCGAGGTGCTGGTTTGATGGTTTCTTCACCCGGTTGTTCCTGCACATTGCCTATCGCAACCGAAATGCCAAGCCCACGGTCCTTTTGTGTGATGTGTGTTTTCAACGAGTTAACCTGAAAACAAAAGGAGAACGATTAGGCAGGTGGGTGAAGAAAACCCCGCTGCAATGCGATGTTAGTCAGGACTGTTTCGCTGTGAAATTGTTGCAGCGATGATGCTTGCGGCCAGCGTGGTAAGGCTCACCCGGAATGCGGATCGTTACACCCAACGCCAACTTGGCCGGGCTCCGTTCGGGATGTCCTTAATTGTGGCGACGACATGTAATCGGTTGAAAACGAGCTAGTGGATCGAGTTGATACTTCTTGAGCAGTTTGCCGAGATCGCGCCGCTCTTTTCCTGCGGCGCGCGCGGCGTGGCTCACATTCCACTCGTTCTCGCACATTAGACGAGTCAGGTAGTTTCTTTCGAATGCTTCTATCATTTCTTGTTTCATTGTTTTCAGTGAGCGCAATCGACTGGTGGTGAGCGGAGAAGATTCAGACAGATTCTCAGCCCTTGATCGGATACCGAGATCTTCGATCTCGATGGAGTCGGTCTGGCTGAGGTGGATGGCTCGTGTAATCGCATTCTCTAGTTCTCTGACATTCCCAGGCCAGTCGTATGATAGAAGGAAAGCACAGGCGCTGGGAGAGAGTTGGAGTTCTAACTTATCCGCCGGAGTATGCTTCGTTAGAAAATGAGCAGCCAGCGCGAGAATATCCTCTTGCCGATCGCGGAGTGGGGGCAGCTTTATCGAGAAGACGTTAAGGCGATAATACAAATCCGTGCGAAATGTTCCGGCCCGCAAGAGTTGATCGAGGGAAGTATTGGTGGCTGCTACGATTCGCACGTCGGCCTGCTTTTCGCAACTGGATCCCACGAGACGATATCTTTGATCCTGAAGAAAACGCAGGAAAGGCACTTGGGCTGTAGTCGTCAGGGAATCCACTTCGTCTAAAAATAACGTGCCCTTCTCCGCTTGTGCGATGAGTCCCTCCCGCCGGCTATGAGCATCGGTGAACGACCCACGTTCATGTCCGAAGATGTCATCTCCCAAGAGCGAATCTGTCAGAGAGCCGCAGTTCACCGGGATGAAAGCGAAGGCACATCTCTTGCTCAGGTAATGGATCGCCCGCGCTATTAATTCTTTCCCGGTGCCCGTCTCGCCACTGATCAATACCGTGGCCTCAGCTTTGGCGATGGCCGGGAGTTGTCCGATGGCCTTAGCAAAAGCAGGGGAGTGGCCAATTAAGGACGCCATTGCTTGCGTGTCGCGGAGGTGGTTAATCAGATTTTTCATTTGTCCCCGAGTTCAGACACTACTTATTGCAACCATCACACGCACACTTCCCCCCTGCTAGTAATCAAACATTCTGTTGTGCAACTATGACTGGGCAGGCAACACTTTTTCTCACCCCATGATCTTTTCTCGATCCAACCAAGTCGTTGCACTGAAGGGAAAGCTTTCCACATAGGCATACACTCAATCTAGCCACAACAAATACCTCACTGTGAATTATTGCTTTCCATGTCGAAGACTCAATCAGACATGTCACTAACAGTTAGATCGTAAGTTGATACAGAAACGGGAAGTTACCAGGGTGGAGATACGGCGACAGCTCGCTACGATTCCCATCAGGCGCAGATTGATGCCTTGAGAAGAGAGATAACCTACCTTTCGTACCTGATTGTTATTTAGCTGAGCGCACGATTAGACCGCCCTTGGATTCACTAGAGTGCTGTCGGGAGTGTCCTCTAATTAGTGTGGGGTCAGTAATTAGTGTGAAGTCAGACTATCAGCGGGTAGTAATGTCCAAATTCGCACCACTGACCGAGCCAGTAACCCGTTTGAGAGTCGGGAGACTAGGCCAAACGACAAATCCGGTCTGTGCGCTACCACACTTATAGCCGATTCGTTTTGCTTAGTGGATTCGGGATGACGATGGCGTCTGCCAGTCGCCTCATCGTGGAGATTTGCCACACCTTGAACGGGGTGAAAATTAATTCAAGGGGATCGAGACGCCAGAACGAGAAAAGCTAAGATTCGAATTGACCAACAATTAATCCGTGCCCTTTTATCGGTAGCGATAATAGCATTGTTAGTTAAGACCACAGTGCGGAAAGACTGACATTCGGATGGCGATGCGTTACACGCATGCGACGGAAGATGGGAAGCGGAGAGCAGTAAAAGCAATGGCAGTCGGAACGACCAAAGCTACACGTGAAAATCTAGGGAACTAAATTCACGTGACACCAGCGTGACAAACCGAAGACCGACGAGCGCTTGGCTCGCCGTAAGTCGTTGAAAACATTGGTAGCGGGGGTCGGACTCGAACCGACGGCCTTGGAGTTATGAAAGCGCCCCACACTACGCACGTTTAGTAGCATTTAGCTACGTAACTTTAACATTTATTACAACTTGCCGCCGTTACGGGATGCTCTTAGTTTGCAGGGATTAACATGCTTTGGCAGTGATTTGCGTCGAGTCACGTGACTATAGCGTGACAAAATTTCTTGGACCACATCGATTCAAATACACGATGAGGCAAGTGGCTTGGGACTCAAGTCTCTTTTGCGGAAATAAGCTATAAAGTGATTGAAGGGGTGTGTGCTGCAAGAAAGTAATAACACAGCTCCAGCCTCAGTTCGCTTAGCCTTTGTTATTTCCATAAATCTTTATTAGTTGCCCTACTGTAAGGATCTGGGTAGCTTCCGCTCCATCCGTAAGGGTCTACCGGTATCCCAATAATTCCGTTTTTTATGTGAACCTCGAAATGGAGATGCTTACCGGCTCCTGTCTTGCTTATCCCTGCAGAGCCCACCCTGCCAATAATCGTAACGCCAGCGGTTACGTGTTGTCCTTCTTGAACAATCGGCATTTCATTGACACAGGCCACAACATGCTTACTATCAACTGATATGTGTGTTGCCATGTGAAGATAGTAAACGCGATAATTGTCGTACGGCTCATCGGGAACAATCTCTAAAACGTGATACCTGTAAGAGTCTCGTATTCCGGGGATGCTCGTTGGGTAATGGACCGTTCCGGAAACTGATGCATAAACATTTGTGCCACAGGCAGCGTTGTAATCTATGCCCGGATGACCATCATAAAAGAGAAATGTGTTACATGCGAGATTCGGTAATTTTTGTTTGCCATTACATGGCGAAGTGTTGCAGTTGCTTCCTCCACCGACATAATTGCCGTTCACACTGAAAGCGGCTCCATCAAAATTTCTGAAGCCGTAATGACTAGTTCCATTGACTTGGCTTCGAATTATTTGATTGGGCGAACCAGATTGGCATTCTCCACTTTCTCCGGTAAATGCTACTACGATGCCATTATCGTTATAAGGAGAATTCTGAGAATGGTCGAAAACCGAATTGATTATTGCACCGAACGGAGTTTGTCCGGCCAGTGG
>JBIOUJ010000029.1:0-44500 GCA_044867025.1 Pyrinomonadaceae bacterium
ATTGGTGTTGCGGATCCGGATCGGCTTGGTGTCGGTGGTTGGAGTTATGGCGGCATACTCACCGATTACCTGATCGCTACCGACAATCGATTCAAGGCGGCTACGAGCGGCGCGGGCACGGCTTTCACGGTCTCGTTCTACGGGACGGATCAGTACATCATTCAGTACGACCACGAGATTGGACCACCCTGGAATCCAAAGGCGTGGGAGACGTACATTAAAGTCTCGTATCCGTTCCTGCACGCCGATCGCATTCAAACACCCACGCTGTTTCTCGGGGGCGAGCGAGACTTCAACGTGCCGATCGAGGGTAGTCAGCAGATGTACCAGGCGCTGCGCAGTCTCGGGATCGACACGCAACTCATCATCTATCCAAACGAAAACCACGGCATTCAGCGCCCGAGTTACCAGCGCGATCGGATGGAGAGATATTTGGCGTGGTATGAGAAGTACGTGAAGAAGGCGGCAGCGCCGGCAACGACTACAACCTCTAAGTGAGTACACAAAAGGCACACAACGTCATTTTGTGCTTTTGTGTACTGCTTGTTTTCGCGGCAGCGTTTGCAACAACGTTGCGAGCGTTTGTATGTCGAAGGGCTTCGTAAGGTGTGCGTAAAAGCCTTCGTCACTCGCGCGTTGCACATCCTCAGGCCGGCCAAAGCCCGTCAACGCCACAGCCGGAACATCGCGTTTACCCGGTAGCGCGCGCAACTTATTCAGAAACTCAAACCCATCCATCTCCGGCATCGAGATATCCGAGAGCACGACGTCAAACTGTCGATCCTGCGCCAGCCGCAACGCATCGAAACCACTGGTCGCCACATCAACCGAAGCGCCACCAATTTCCAGCAGGTGTCGCACCATCTCCGTCGTATCTTCAGAATCGTCGACGACGAGCACAGCGAGCCCGTCGAGCGTACCGAGACCCAACTCTAAATCCGGCGCAGGCCTCGATTTCGATTCCACGGTTCGCGGGAGTCGAATCGTAAACGTCGCCCCTTTGCCGGTACCACCCGAATGCGCACTGACGGAACCGCCGTGTAGCTCAACCAATTGCTGGACCACCGCGAGTCCGATTCCCATGCCGGCCTGCGAGCGATTCGTGCCGGCATCGGCTTGCCGGAAGATCTCGAATATGTGCGGTAGAAACGAAGAGTCAATTCCCTGCCCGTTATCTGACACGGTGAGAACAATGTGATCCGTGTCATCCTCCAGACAAACTTCAATACGGCCGCCTTTCGGCGTGAACTTCACCGAATTATTCAGCAGGTTCCAGATGATCTGTTCGAGCCTGACCGGATCGGCGTGCACAAACAGTGCATCATCCGGAGATGAGACCATGATTTTGATGTCTTTACTTTCGGCATCGAGACGCACCGTCTCGATCGCATTCTCGATCGACGCCACAGGCGAAACTGTTTCCCGATTCAACTCGAGTTTGCCACTACGCAGCCGCGAGAGGTCCAGCAGGTCGCGAATCAATTTCGATTGCGCGACGGCATTACGCTTCACGGCATCCGCCATTCGCTTCAAATTCGCCGACCCCTTGATCTCGTCCATACGCAGCAGCAACTCTGCATAACCAAGGATCACATTCAAAGGGTTGCGCAACTCGTGCGACATGATCGCGAGAAACTCATCCTTCAGGCGATTGGCCTCCTCCGCAGTTTGACGAAGTTCATGCTCGCGGGAGAGCAACTGCTCGCGTTCCTCTTCCACGCGTTTACGCTCGAGATAGTCGGCGGTTTGTCGCGCCAGCAAATCCATCAAGCGCAACTCCTGCTCGCTAGGGAGATGACGGTCGCCGAAGTGGGTTGAAATGATTCCGAGAAGCTTTCCCGTGCTGCTCATGAGCGGCGAGGATTGCACCGCAAGCACACCAGCATCGGTCAGTATCTCGAGCTGAGGCTTACCAGCAAAGAGTTCACTTTCTCGAACGTCCTCAACTATCACCCGCTGCTGCGAATTCATCGCTGCCTTCCAGGCTGTTTCCCCATCCTCCACGTTCCCGAAAAATCTCAGAAACGGCTCATCGAAACCGCTCTGCGTCACAATCGAAAGAATCCCGGAGTCAAAATCGAGTAACTGAACAACCCCTTTGTCCGCACCGCTGATCTCCATAGCGACGTTCAGGATCTCTTTGAGACAGCCGGGCACGTCGTCGCCGTCCTTCGCACAACGAGTGCCGATCTCATTCAACCGCCTCATGGCTTTCAGGTCGGCAGCACTGTGCTCCAGGATTCCAAACAGGCGCGCTTCGCTTTCACGCAACTCCTTGGTGCGCTCGGCAACCTGCTCTTCGAGCCCGTTCTTCGCCTGGCGCAGTTTTTCTTCCAGCGCTTTTTGCGCGGTCAGGTCAGTAACGACAATGCTGATCGAATTGGTTTGTGGCTGGAGTTTCGCAAACGACATGAGCACCGGAACTTCTTTTCCGTTTCCGGGACTTAGCGTGTACTCACGTTTGATGCTCTGCTCTCGTGCCTTTTCCAAGTCCTGAAGAAACTGTTCCCGCTGGTGCGGGACGATGAAGTCGCCAAAAGGGACGCCGCTCGCGTTTGTTCCACTGAGTCCGAGAATCGCACCGAAATTGCGATTACTGTAAAGGATGAATGAATCCGGTGAAACGCTGACCGCACCTTCGTTCATCTCGTCGATCATGAGCCGGTAAGGATAATCAGCGCTGGTGAGGGTATAAATCACTTCACCTTTCGGACTATCTACGACGAGCGCATCGACCTCGCCCTCACGTATTGCGCGCAGGGTTTCCTCAGCTTCCTCCAGACGACGCTCGAGTTCCTCGATATCAGTATTGAATTGGGGCTGCTCTTTTCGTTGTGCCATTTTGGGCGCCTAATACGTTTTAGGTTCCTGGCGTTTGTAAATATCCAATCCAACTAGAATCTTGTTCGTGTTGGAGAGATCGCCGACGAACTTTCTGAGGGGCATCGGTAATTTTTTCACCAAGGTCGGGGCGGCGATGATTTGCTCGTCACGCGCGGCCTCGGGGTTTTTATAGATATCTATCACTTCGAGATCGTAGTCAGGCAAGTGCTCTTCACACAGTTTCTTCAGGTTGTAAACAGCCTTCAGCGACCGCTCCGAAGAACCCGACACGTAAAGTCGCAGGATGTATTTTGCCCGTTTCAGCGCAGTGCGTTTCAGAGCATCTTCGAAAGCTTCCGTTGCATCGCGCAGTTTTGTTTTTAGTTTGCCTTCGCGCTCGGGATTATGATTTTCATTTTCTGGTTTTGCCATTAAGCACAAGCTTTCGGGTATCAACGCGGTTGGATATCCAGGCCAACCAGCACACGCTCGGTGTTGGAGAGATCGCCGATGATCTTCCTGATCGGTTGCGGTAATTTCCGCACGAGCGTCGGAATAGCCAGGATTTGATCGCCACGAGCCAGCGTCGGATTCTCCATCAAATCGATGACTTCGATCTGGTATTTACCTTTCAAGTACTCTTCGCAAATGTCCTTGAGGTTCTTGAACGCAGTTAGTGAGCGCGGCGTTTGGCCGGCTACGTATAGACGCAAATTCCAACGACCGCCATCGCCGCCGTCGACCGAGGGCGCATTTCCATTCGTGGTGCGTTTGCGCTGTTTAGTGGGGGTATTTTTCATCTAACCGTTCCTTTCCGTGCCTTTCTCGCGCCATTTTCTCCGGCTTTCGCTCCGTCCAGATCGGCATGACGCAACCGGGCGATCTCGAGGCGTTGGTCGGCGATTAGCTGTTCCCGCTGCTTCGCTTCGTCCAACTCCCGGAGGATTGCTTCACGCTCCGTTTCATACTGTCCCTTCAACGCTAACAACTGTGCTTCATAAAGATGCTGCTTGCGCCGCAGTTCTCGTTCTTTCTGTTCGGTCGCCAGGCGACGCTCGACTTGCGCCGCAGATTCGCGGGCCAGTTGCGATGATCGCGCGGAGCCCATCAGCACGCCTTCTGCGCCGATATAAGCGTCGATAAGTTCGATACCGCGATCCGTGACCACAAATTCACGCACCTGATTAGAATGCGCAATTCCGCGGGCCTTAAGAATGTAAAGTCCTCGATTTCGTTCGCCATTGGATTCGATATTTTTTACCAGCAGCCACGCGTCCATCAGCGACGAGACGCCGACTTCCGAATCTTCGAGCTCGGTGCCGGCAGAGGTCAAACTCGTAAACATCGTTGTGATTTGCTTCAACTTGAGGAGGTCGATGAGTCGGGTAAGCATCGACTTCGTTTGTAGCTCGTCGCCAACTGCGAGGAAATTTGTAATCGGATCGATTACCACCACTGCGGGCTCGTATTCCGTGATGATCTTGTGGATCAACGACAGATGCACTTCCAGACCAAACGCGGATGGTCTCGCATTGTGAAATCTCAAAAGATCCTTTTTTACAAACCTCTCAAGGTCAATCCCAACCGATCGCATGTTGCGAATGATCTGATCCTGCGACTCTTCGAACGCAAAGAAGAGCGCGCGTTCCCCTCGCTTGCAAGCAGCCTCGATGAAATGAGCGCCGATGGTGCTCTTGCCCGTACCGGCTGTGCCGGAAACGAGGATCGAACTCCCTCGATAAAATCCTTTGCCGCTCAACATGTTGTCGAGGCGCCCAATGCCGGAAGACACGCGCTCGGTGGATGCGCCGTGAGATAAACCAAGCGAAGTGATCGGCAGGACCGAAAACCCGTTCTCGTCAATCAGGAATGGGTACTCGTTTGTTCCATGCCACGTGCCGCGATACTTGATGACGCGCATGCGGCGAGTTGAAATCTGATTTTCCACGCGGTGATCGAGAAGTATTACGCAGTCGGCTACGTACTCCTCGAGACCGTAGCGCGTGAGTCTTCCTTCGCCGCGTTCGCAGGTGATGACCGCAGTGACGCCTTTTTCTTTCAGCCACCGAAACAGGCGACGCAGCTCGGCGCGAATGATTGCTTCGTTGGGCAGCGCTGAGAAGAGTGCTTCGAGAGTATCGAGCACAATGCGCTTGGCGCCAATCGAGTCGATCGCATGACCCAGCCGGAGGAACAATCCATCGAGATTGTATTCACCAGTCTCTTCGATCTCTGACCGCTCAATGAAAACGAAATCGATTAAAAGCTTTTTCTCGGCGGTGAGCTGATTGAGGTCGAAGCCGAGCGAGGCTACGTTTTTGGTTAGCTCTTCGTCCGTCTCTTCGAACGAGATAAACACGCCCGGTTCGTTGTAGAGCATGGCGCCTCGAACGAGGAACTCCATTGCGAACAGGGTCTTACCGGCGCCCGCGCTACCGCAAACCAGAGACGGGCGACCGGCGGGCAGACCGCCCCGGGTAATCTCATCAAATCCGGGAATTCCGGTTGGTTCTTTGCGAAGACTCTCGAGGGGTTTCGCACGACGACGGTTTTGTCTGGACACTAACGCTCCTCCGGAGGCAGACCGGTGCTAGGGGAATTGTGGAAAGGCGATAGGGGAGCCGTTTATACCATAAAAACGATTAGCCACAAAAAGCACAAAAAGATTTTCGGCCACTTTTGTGCTTTTGTGGCTACAATGCGATGCCCCAGGGACCGTCGCCGGCCTTGAGTGTTGCAATCACCTGGTTTGTGCTCGTGTCGATGACGGACACGTCATTCGAGAGTCCGTTTGCCGTATAAATCTTGCGGCCGTCAGGCGAGAGTGCGATGCCCCAGGGCCTTTTTCCCACCGGGATCAAAGTGATTAAGGAAAGCTGCTCTCCATCGATAACTGCCACGCTGTTCCCACGCCCCGTAGCGACATAGACGCGCTTGCCATCGGCGGAAACGACGACGCCCTTGGGTTTTGACTGCGAGGAAGCGTCGCCGGGAGGCAGCGAGATGGTCTTAATAACCGAATGATCTTTCGTGTCGACGACTGATATTACATTCCCGTTTTCAGCCGTCACGTACGCTCGCGCACTGTCGGAAGAGAAAGCCACCTCGCGCGGGCGAGCCCCCACGAGGAATGTCTTAACAACCTGGCCGTTTTGTGTGTCGATCACACTGACCGTACTGCTGGCTTCAGAGGTTATGTACACCCAACGCCCGTCAGGACTCATCGCGGCGCCTTCGGGCTCGAGCCCGACGGGCATCGTCGCAATCACGCGGTTTGCTTTGACGTCCGTGATCGAAGCCGTGCCTGCGTCTTCGTTGGCGATGTAGAGTCGCGTCGCACGATCGTCGATCGCGAAGTTTTCCGGATCGGTGCCGCCGTCGTACTTTGCGATGATGTTGCCGTTTACGTCGATCTCGGCAATTGTGTCTTCACCGTGCGCCTCATTGGTTGGATAACTAACCGCCACCCAGATGCGATCCCTGTTCGGACTCAGACGAATACCTCTCAACCTGCCTCCGACTTTGAGCGTCGAGGTGACCCGATCGGTGTTCGTGTCGATGACAGTAATCGTGCCGTCGCGTTCGTTGGTGACGAATGCTAATGGTCCAGCAGGTTTATTCGCGCAGGCAGTAAATGAAACGAGGAATAACAGTGCGAGCGTTCTCATGACGGTAATTGCTCCCTCCTCAGCGGCAACAATTCATCAACATCACACAGCAGTCGCGGACGCCTCGGATCGGAAAGATCGAGCTGGTCCCAGCGTATGCGATAACCCTCCTCTCGCTTCGCTCCCAAAATACGAAGCAACGCGCGGCCAACACTCCAGGCCGAAAAGCGCTCCAGCACCGCATAGTTACCGACCAGAAACTCTGAGACAAAATAGTGACCTCGATCCTTCGCAGTGCGTATCTCTTCCAACCGCCCAATCGAGTGTCCATTCATTGCAAACACTTTCTTGCCCAGCAACCGCTCCGCGTGTATTTGTTGTTTCGTCATTTACGCCCCCGGAATACGTCCAATAACCTTCTTGCGCAGCCAGAGCTCCCATTCGAGCGCCGGTGTCTTCTCAGCGTCAACGTCAGCCTTCACCGTGTTCAGACCCACATGGAGTTTGCCAAACGGAATCCGATATGGTTCAGACTCGATGTGGTAACGCTGGGCTAGACGCGCAAATAAATTTCCAAGCCGGCCGCTCAATCGATCCATCAATCTCTTGACTCCCACTTCGACGTAGGCGACTCGCGGCGGACGACCTTCTTCGAGTTCGAGAACGATCCCATCCACCCGACCCATTCGCCGGTGGTTGCGATCTTCCAGTGGCTTGTCGAGACAATCTCTGACTAAATCCATCAACTCCCTCCGAAGATCTGTAATGGGATCGCTACGATTGCCAGCACAAACGCCAGAGCCATGATTAGGATCACAACTGCGTTCGAGAACCAGCCATTTTTATACGATCGGACATACGTACTGTCGTTCATCAGAAAAAGAAACGGCACAATCGAAACGGGAAGAGTTGCCGCTGTCAGCGCCATTGAAAAAATGGTGAGCGTTAACGGATCGATCCCAGTGAGTGCTACGAGCGTGGCAAGAATAATTATGGCGGTGTAAGCAGCACTGAAGCGCGCTTCAGCAATCGGTGGTTGGTTCTCGCTCCAGTTCCAGCCAAAACCCTGCGCAGTCAGATACGCAAGCTCGAGCGTGATCTCGAGCGCCGCACCCAAACAGGCGATGCCAAGTGAAGCGGCCAGCAACCAAAATCCTTTATGACCAAAGACCGGTTCGAGGAGCATAGGCAGTTGCGTGTAGTGTTCGACCTTCATTCCCTGCGGAGCGAAGATCATTGCCGCCAGAATCAAGACTGCTATCGAAATGAGGGAGCCGAACGTCATACCTCCGGTAGCGATTATGCGATTAATTCCGACGTGACCTTCGCGCCATTCGTCCTCGATCGCACCAGACGAATAGAAGAAATACAGATACGGAGAGATCGACGCACCCAGGATCGAAACTGCAATGAACCAGTAGTGAACTGAATTGTGCTGAGGTAACGATGGCGCAGCGCCACGCAACACCTGAGACCACGGAGGGTTGATGATTATCGCTCCGACGACGAAGCACAACGTCACCAGCCCTAATACCGAAACTCCTTTTTCGATGATTCCAAACGTGCCCTTAAAGATCACGAGCCAAATGACAAAACCGACCGGTACGGCCCACCACAGAAGACCGATCCCGGTAGCGAGCTCGAGCGCGATGCACACGCCGCCGACCTCTGCCGCCAGCACCAGCAGACTCACCAGGCCGAGCACGACATAGAGAAGCGCGAAATAGTTGAAGCCGAAACGTTCGCGAATGGCGTCGGGAATTGTGCGGCCGCTGACTGCTGAAAATCTGCCGGCCTGTTCGACGAGGAAGATGATGCAGAGCCCGCCGAGCAAGATGGCCCAGATCAATTGGAAGGAGAAATCGGCACCCGCTTGAGCCGCGGTCGTGATCGATCCGATCTCCAGAAAGCCGCCGACGCTCGTCACAATGCCCAGCGCGATTTCGAAAATCTTCTTCATGCTTTCCTCTGCGTTAACTCTGCGACCTCTGCGTCTCTGCGGTAAACGCGGCCTTCACCGCCGAGGCGCAGAGGTCGCAGAGGTAACGCAGAGGAAGAGCGCAGCTCCGCTTCACGCAACCAACCGGCAAACAGCGCGAGCCCGGCGATCACGTAAACCAGACCGGCAGGGATCCACATGATCAGTCCGCCAAGTTGCTGGTCTTCCAACGGAGTTAGGCCCCACGAACTCGTCAGTCCGACATACGATGGGTACCAAACCGTTCCGGCAATAGTGAGCAGCGCGCCGAGCACGCCGCTGTGAATCGAAGTCGTAAAGAGGTAAAGGACGGCGGCGCCATATCCCATCGCGCCCTGCGGCCCGTGAATGAGTGCCCACCAAAACAGGAGCGCCGAGATCAGGAACGAAAGATGCTGCGCCGTGTGTACCGCCTCGTTGTGCAGCACGGCGTCAAAAAGAACCGGAATGTGCCAAGTCCACAGAGCGACCGCATGGACCAACCATGCGACCAGTGGAATCGTGAGTGCTTTCCAGGTGCGATTGATCCAGCCGATCTTTGCGACATTTCCAAGGCTGCGTGACCACTCGAGCGGTAACGCCCAGAGAAACGCGATGAGTGGTCGACCCAGGACGAGCAACGGAGCAGCCACAAGCATCAGAATCTCGTGTTGCGACATGTGCGCTGAAAACAACACACGCCCCCACGCATGCACTGGTGAAACCAACGCCACAAACAGCGCCAGCCACCCACCGGCAAAACACAACGCCTCCCACGGTCGAATCGATTTTCTTTTCGGCGCCTCACGCCAGAGTCGATTCAATCCAACAGCAAACAACGCCGCGGAGAGGACCAGCGAGACGGTGACGATTGGCTCGAAGCTCCACGCACGCACCAGATCATCCCAGTTATGTGGCTTCCCCCCATGCATCATTTTTGTGCCTTTTTGTGGCCTACCACTGACACGGATCAAACAGCATCGTCGCAATACCCTGCGCGAGCAGCAGCAGAAACGACATCGCACTACTCAGTATTCCCAGCATTGCAATAAACCGGATGCGAGTCGACCGGTCGGCTTCCTCGGTTGGCCAACGCGAACCTTCTACCCTCCAGATCGTGAATGCGATGAACGCCGTCGCGATCATCAACACGAGCCCGGCGATGGTCACTCCGTACAACGCAACGTTGCGCTGCGCTGCACAAGCCTGACGCACCAAAACGAAGTCTGCTTGCATCGCAGCAGCGCCGATCGCCGGCGGCAGAACGATCAGCAGCCACAGAGCCTTTGGAGTCGTTTGCTGAAGCTCTTCTTCCATCGCACTCACCCAAACCGGGGCGTGAAATAAACTACCGCGTAAATCAGCAGCCAAATGCCAACGACCCAGTACCAATAAACCGCCAGCGTGACGATGTCGACCCGGTGCTTCATGTCGTATTCGCGCGTGAAAATCCAAACAGCCAGCAAGACGGCTTCAGTCGTCAGTATCGCCAGGTGCATCATGTGCATTCCGAGCAGGAACCACACGATCGAACCGTAGGCATTGCTGTCCCAGCGAAAGTAAACCGCCGCGAATTCAAAGCTTCGCAACACGAGCGCGGTCACACCACAGATTATGGCGATGATTAGTCCGATTTGTGACCACGTTTTCTCTCCACGTCGTGTGGCACGATCGGTCAAGATCATTGGAATGCAACTCAAGATCAGAAGAATCGTGTTCGCAGTGCCGTACGATAGTTCGGGAAGCGGTCTCAGCGTGGCAGTAAGTTGGGCCACGGGCGGCGGCCACAGTGGAAAGTTTTGCCTGAGATAGAAATACGTCGCGATGAGAATCGCAAACATCGACGTCTCGATCGCGAGCAGGAAATTATTTCCCCACCACACGGGATCGTAGGTGTCGAACTCGTGGTGCGGCAGCTCGGAAACGTCGATGACAGTTCGTGTACTCATACTTCCTTCGGTTGCAGCTCGGGCGGCCCCGGAACGACTTCCGACCTCTGCCCCGTTTCGCGCGCAGTGTGGTTCTCATAATTCGGATCGCCGAAGAACCAGCACGTGAGCGCGATACCCGCCAGGATTGCGCCAACCAAAAACGCCCACGGTGTGAATATGCCGGCAATAAACATGACGGCTGTGGCCAGCGCTACCATGAGCGGCCAAATCGATGGACCAGGAATGTCGAATCGCAGCTCCGGCTGCGCGTCCATCACGCTTGTAACGAGCCCCTCGCGTTTTGTACTACTCAGGCCGCGAATCACGGGCGCATCTTCAGTGCCTTCCCAAATCGGATATCGTCCCTGGACCACGGGAATGTTATGAAAGTTGTAGTTAGGCGGCGGTGAAGACACAGACCACTCCAACGAATCCGCGGCCCATGGGTTATCGCCGGCGACCACGCCCGCGCGGCGTGCCCAAAATACATTGACGATGAACACCAGCACACCCGTCGCAAGAATGAACGCACCGATTGATGCGATCAGGTTCAGCCTGCCCCAGCCGGTCTCGGGCAAGTACGTGTACACCCGGCGCGGCATTCCGCTCAGCCCGAGTTGATGCATCGGAAAGAAGACGAGATTGAAACCGATAAACATCAACCAGAAATTCCAGTGGCCGGCACGTTCGCTCAACAAGCGTCCGGTCCATTTCGGAAACCAGTAGTAAAACGCGCCGAACAGCGGAAAGACCGCGCCGCCGATCAACACGTAGTGAAGATGCGCGACGACGAAGAACGTGTCGTGTATCTGTAGATCGAGCGGAACCGATGCCAACATCACTCCGGTTAGACCGCCGAGCACGAAGATCGCGAAGAATCCGAGCACAAAAAGCAGCGGTGTCTTGATGTTCAACTTTCCGCCCCAGAGTGTCGCAATCCAACAGAAGATCTGTATGCCACTCGGAATCGAGATCACCATACTGGCGGCGGTGAAGAAGCTCTGGCCCATCTGCGGTATCGGCGTGGCAAACATGTGGTGTACCCACAGACCAAACCCGATGAACCCCGTGGAAATCAGCGACAGCACCATCGCGAGATACCCAAAGATCTTGCGCCGCGCGAACGCAACGACGATCGGCGAGATGAACCCGAGCCCGGGAATGAAGATGATGTAGACCTCCGGATGTCCAAAAAACCAGAAGAGATGTTGATAAAGGATCGTGTCGCCACCCTCGGCCGGGTTGAAGAAGTGCGTATCGATGAGTCGATCGCTGGCCAGCAGGCCGCTCGCGAGCATCACTGACGGCATCGCGAAAATGATCATGAACGATGTGATCAGTTGTGCCCACACGAACAAGGGCAACCGGTTGATCGACATGCCCGGTGCTCGCATCTTGAAAACAGTACCGATGATCACAACCGCTCCGGCCAAAGCAGAGAGCTCAGTAAACGTGATCATCTGCGCCCAAACGTCCACGCGTTTGCCAGGCGAGTAGGCTGGGCCAGCCAACGGCACGTAAGCGAACCAGCCTGCGTCGGGTCCGGTGTTCAAAAAGAAACCCGTGTACAAGAGAATTCCGCCGATCAGGTAGACGAAGTACCCGAAAAGATTCACCCGCGGAAACGCGACGTCGCGCGCACCGATCATCAATGGAACAAGATAAATACCCAGCGCAGTCATGATCGGCACCGCAAACAGGAACATCATCGTCGTGCCGTGTACCGTGAAGATCTGGTTGTACTTGTCGGGACTGAGGAAGTGATTGTCAGGCCTGGCGAGCTGAATTCGCATCAGCGCAGCTTCCAGACCGCCAAGCACAAAAAACACGAACGCGGTAACGATATAACGCATCGCAATCGCCTTATGATCCGTATCGGTAAACCACCCCCGCAACCCACGCGGCCGCGCCCATGTTCGCTCGAGCTCCTCCCGCTCGCGTTCCATCGCCGCGGCTAATTCTTCGTCGCTAATCTCTTGCGTCTTCGCTTGTCCCTTTTTGTGATTCATTTCAAACTCTGTAAGTAATCCAAAAGCGCCTGGAAATCGGCCTCAGCAAGATTGTGCTGCGGCATCCTGTTCCCGGGTTTTACCGATTGCGAATCTTTCACCCACTGATACAAATGGTCGCGTGTATTCGAGAGCGTCGCGGCCGCGATCGTGTTGCGACTCGCAATGTGAGTCAGGTTTGGACCAACGTTCGATGCCGCCGGCGTGCCGTTGATCGTGTGACACATCACACACGTGGACGACAGAAACACCTGCTGTCCGCGCTTCTGTGAATCAGTCGTTGGTGTAACTGAAGTTTGTGTTTGATTCTGGCGCCACGCGTTGAATTGCTCCTGCGACTCTGCGACAACCCAGAATGCCATGTGCGCATGCTGCAAGCCGCAATACTCCGCGCACTGCCCGCGATAAACACCGGGCTTGTTCGCCTGTATCCAGAGCGTGTTTGCCTTCCCCGGAATCAGATCTTTCTTGCCCGCGAGATTTGGCACCCAGAAACTGTGAATCACATCGTTCGCGCGGAGATTGAGCGTGACCGGCACGCCCACCGGAATATGGATCTCGTTCGCGGTAGTGAAAATGTTGCTGGCATCGACGTCCTGATAACGAATTTCCCACCACCACTGGAAACCTGTGACGTCAATAGTCAGCCCAGTCTTGCCGGCCGTCTGCGCGGACATAGATCGCCCAGCGGAAAAACTCGCGATGAGGAACACAAACAAAACGATGGCGGTGATCGCGACGCAGGTAACCACAACGTTGCGGCGGCGACGTTCCTGTTCGGGCTGCAGTTCGAGTATCGGGGTCGAGTCGAACTGCGGCTCACGAGTTCGTTTTTTGATTGCGAGCAGCAGCGCAATCATCACGAGCACAAACACGATGGAGCAGACGACAAACATCAACCACCAGAGTCCGGCGATGTTGTCGGCCTGTGGACCAGCCGAATTGAGTGCGTTTTGAATACCCTCAGTCATACGGCGGTGCAGTCGTTTGCTGCGGCGTTTTCCTTTCTGTGCGCTGTTCTGAGCGACGCGCGTTCATGGTGTCGTTGCGAGTGGGCTCGATGTCCTTTCGCAGTTGCCCGCTCATGGATCTGACGTAAGCAGCGATTTGCTGCACCTGGCTGTCGGGAATTTTTTGACGAAACGAAGGCATGCCGTTAGGACGGCCCTCGACGATCGTCGAGTAGATGTTTTCCGAGTTCGAGCCGTAGATCCATTGGTCGTCCATCAATGGTGGTCCCATGCCTCCGCCGCCGTTGGCGTGACACCCGGCGCAGTTGTATTGCATGAACAAGCGCTTGCCTTCGTTGGTGTCGTAAGCGTGTTCTTCCGACGGCATCTGCACGGGCTGTTGCACGCCCGTTGTACCCGGACGGATTGCACTCATCGTGACGTCGTAGGACTTGAAGTTCGCTGGTGGTTGCGAGAACGTACGCTTCTCGCGCGTACACGAAGCCACAAAGAGGCACAAAAAGGCACACAAAAGGGATTTCTTAAGCACCTTTGGCTCCCTTCTCTCGATCTATACGCGGCACTTTGTAGTCTTCGAGGATTTGGTCTATTTCCGCGCGCCGGTTGTCGAGAATCTGCTCAAGCTGGTCCTTTAGATCCTGATCTTCGCGTCGCACACCCATCGAGATGTCGAATACAAACGGCAGAAACGGTTGATCGATCTGCGGCGACACCGGAACTACTTCCAACGGCACACGCGACTGTTTGGCGAAATAACCTGCCAGCGGGCCCCAAACGATCGCGAGATCAACGTCGCGATTCTCGACGGCATTGACGATTCGCGCCGGAGGATTTTCCCGGCTGTAGTCGCCGTAGAGCGTGTACCCTTTCACGTTAGTCACGATGTTTCGGCGAGTGAGCGCGTGTGCGGGCGGTGCGTTGCTCTGATCGTCGCCAACGATCTGCACGCCGATCTTCAGGCTCTTGAGGAGCGGGTCGTCGAGCGAATTGACACTTAGTCCGCGATCTTTGCGATAGAGAAAAACGTAGGTCGATCGGTAATAAGGTTTCGTCGTCAGCGCCATTTCGAAGCCGGACGGCAGACCGATCACGACATCGCACAGTCCAGCCTTCAGAGTATTCCGAAAGAAACCGCGCCGCTGTGCCCACCACGTGTATTCGACACGCTCACCTAAGTCATGGGCCAACAGTTCCGCGATCTTGTTCTCAAAACCCTCGCCACGCTGATTCGAGAAAGGAAGATTGTTTGGATCTGCGCAGACGCGAAGTACGCCCGGAGGTCGTTCGAAATGCTCAGCCGTCGCAAGCGGCGCGGGTTTGTGTTCCGCGCACGACATCAGAAACAGGCAGACGCAGCACAAACTAAGGAAGCGCAAATACATAAAGCATGCCTCCCCTCGCCGTGTGTTGCGGCAGATCGGCCATCGCGCCCGCGAACCCCAACGCCGCAGTCTGATCGCGTGGATCCAATCCGCCCGCGACAATCGCTCCGGCCCAGCCACCGACACCTGACAGGATCGCTACGTACTGCTTGCCGTCCGGTCCTCGATAGCTAACCGGTTGTCCGATGATTCCCGAGCCGCACTTGAACTGCCACAACAACGTTCCGTTCCGCGCATCAACCGCCTTGAACCAACCCTCCATCGTTCCATAAAACACGACGTCGCCGGCCGTTGCGAGCGCTCCACTCCACACCGGGAAATTCTCGTTGATGGCCCAGACCTTTTCATTCTTCACCGGGTCCCACGCCAGAAACACTCCACGGTTGCCACCCGGTCCTGCATACATGCGAACGTTGGCGCCGACATACGGCGTACCCGCGATGTAGTTCGCCTCCAGTCCTTCCATGTCCATGCAGAGGTTCTGGTGCGGCACGTACAGAAGTCCGGTCCTCGGCGAGAACGCAGACGGCTGCCAGTCTTTTGCGCCCGGCGCCGCCGGACAAATTTCACGCACGACTTTTCCGACTTCGGTCTTCTTTTCTTCGTTGTAGATTATTCGTCCCGAGTTGAGGTCGACGCCTTTTGACGAAGTAATGTAAGCGAAAGGATTGGCGGACAAGACCTGGCCGTTCGTGCGGTCAATCACGTACATGTAACCGTTGCGTTCAGGCCGCACGAGTACCTTGCGCATCTGTCCATTCACGGGGATGTCCATGAGGATCTGTTCGTTGATTCCGTCGTAGTCGTGCAGATCGTGTGGACTTAATTGGTAGAACCAACGCGCCTCGCCGGTGTCGACATCGCGAGCAAAGATTCCGGATGTCCACTTGTTATCGCCCGGTCGTTGATCCGGGTTCCATGGACCAGGATTCCCGGTGCCGTAGAAGATCAGGTTCTGCTCGGGATCGTAAGAGATCCAACCCCACATCGTGCCGCCGCCGATCCGCCACGCATCGGTGGGCCAACTCGTGACTCCCAGTTCCTTCCCCTGGTCCTGTTGATAATAGGGATGAAAGTTCGCGCCAATCAGGACATCCGCATCTGGTCCAGTGTGATATGCGCGCCATGCGATCTTTCCGTCGCCTGCGTTTAGCGCAGTGAGCCAGCCACGCACACCCATCTCGCCGCCACTGTTGCCAACCAGGACCTTTCCCTTGACGACGAGCGGCGCCATTGTCATCGTCTCGCCCTGGTTGATCTCACCGACCTTCGTCTTCCAGATCTCTGCTCCGGTGACAGCGTCAAGCGCGATGGTGTAGTTGTCGAGCGTGTTGAAGAAGATTCGGTTATCGGAATAGACCACACCACGATTGACCACGTCGCAACACGCAACGCCCTGTGAAGATGACGTTGGCTTCGGTTCGTATTTCCATTTGATTGTGCCGCCGGGCTGTGTCAGATCGAGTGCGTAGACATAGTTCGGATAAGGCGTGATCACATACATCGTGTTGTTGACCACGATGGGTGCGGCTTCGTGACCGCGCACCACTCCGGTCGAAAAGGACCACGCGAGTTTAAGACTCGCAACGTTCGAGGTGTTTATGTCTTCGAGACCGCTGAAACGGGTGCTCGCGTAGTTCTTTGCGGGCATAGGCCACTGCCCGTCTTCAGGTTCGGCGGCGACGCTTGCGCCTGTCGGAGCCGTCAACACCCGGTTTTGCGAAGGTTGTTGTTGTTGTGATTGCTCCTTGTGCGGGGGACAACTGTTGACGAGCAGTGCCGCAGACGCGAGCGTTGCTGCTCTTATGAACGGGAGATTTAGTTTCACTTCCCCACCCCGGTTCGTTCTCTCTGCGTATCTCTGCGTTCCTCTGCGCCTCTGCGGTAATGAATTTGTGTAGCAGATTCACCGCAGAGGCGCAGAGGAGCGCAGAGATACGCAGAGAAGTTCTCTGTGCAGCAGAGAGTACATACAAAATGTGTGCAATTCGTTTCGAGGTGGTCCAGCGAACGGATGTGCAGGTATTATCGTTGCCTTTGAAGGACCATCAGCGCACAGTACCCTTTTGCCAGTGAGAAACAGAACAGGACCAGGCGTGTGGTGTACGAGAATCCGACAAGGCTGGACGGTACTGTTGTGCTTGATCTTCGTCGTTAAGATCGACGCGCAACAACCACTTACCAAAATCTCCGGCATCGTCGCTGATCCAACCGGCGCCGCCATTCAACGTGCGTCAGTTGAGTTTGCTTCAGAAGGAAAAACGATTCGCACTCTTACTGACGCAGCAGGATTTTTTACAGTGTTGAGTACGCGATCGTACGGTACGCTATCGATCACTTCGCCGGGGTTCAATCCGGTACGGTTTAATGTTTCAAAGCCGGCGAATGAACCACTTCAAATCAGGCTCGAGCCTGCGAGCGTGATCGAGAGAATTGTTGTCACTGCCGATCAAGAACGAATTCCTGCTACGCCTTCGAGCCAGTTCACGATCAGTCAACACGAGCTCAACTCGGCAGGTGCTTTAACGATCGATGACGTGTTGCGGCAGGTGCCCGGGTTCTCTCTGTTTCGTCGCTCTGGAAGCTTGTCCGCGAATCCGACCTCGCAGGGTGTTTCGCTCAGAGGCGTCGGCGCGAATGGCGCCAGTCGTGCGCTCGTGTTGCTGGACGGCGTGCCTCTGAACAGTCCTTTCGGCGGATGGGTCTACTGGAACCGTCTGCCGCGCGTAAATGTTGAAAACATTCAGGTTTACAACGGTGCGATTTCGGATCTTTACGGCAGCGGCGCGCTTGGTGGCGTCATTAATATTACGAGCAGAACGACTCCGGCGACATTCTTCGATCTCGAAGCTTCAGCGGGTAACAAGACTACTGGGGCGACTTCCTTTAGCGGTGGGAAGTTGTTTGGCAAGTGGGGAGTTCTGTTCACCGCTCAGGCGTTGCACACCGATGGGAACGTCCTCGTACCGGAAAATCAGCGTGGTCCAATCGACACGGCTGCGGGAACAGGAGATCTAACGGGTTCGATCACTTTATCGAGAACCTTTCATACTGAAGGACTGGCATTCGTTCGTCTCAGCTCTTTTGGTGAGAGCCGTCAGAATGGAACGCCGGTTCAAGTCAACGATACGCGCATTTCCGCGATCGACGTCGGCGCTACGTGGTGCGATTTTAGAATTCGCGTGTACGGGTCGTCGGAGAAATTCAATCAAAACTTTTCCGCCGTTTCGGCGGATCGCGAGTCTGAGTCGTTGACGAATCGGCAACGCAATCCATCGCAGCAGGCGGGGTTTGCGTTTCAGTGGAGCAGGCCGATTGGAAAGCGTCAGACGCTGTCTGCGGGCGTCGAAGGTCGCGATGTTCGTGGACACAGCGCGGAGACGACGTTCAACAATTCGCGGATCACGGCTTTCGTCGATGGCGGAGGGCGGCAAAGATCGCTCGGTCTGTTTGGGGCTGATTCGGTGCGGATCGGATCGTGGTTGTTTAGTGCGGGTGCACGTTTTGACAATTGGAAGAACAGTCGAGGGTTTTCCGATCGCGTTCCCGTGACGGGTGTTGCTTCGTTGAATGACTTTCCGGATAGATCCGAGACGGCTTTCAGTCCACGTGTGTCGTTGGTTAAAAGATTCGATCGCGGCGTTTCCGTGAGTGCCTCGGCGTACCGGGCGTTTCGGGCGCCGACGCTGAATGAGCTTTATCGAAATTTTCGCGTCGGGAATGTCGTTACGAATGCGAATGCCGGGTTGAGTGCTGAGCGACTGACCGGCGGTGAAGCGGGCATAGGCGTGCAAACGTTTGGCGATCGTGTGTTTGTGCGCGGTAACTTCTTCTGGAACGAGATCGATGATTCGATTGCCAACGTTACGATTTCCGCGACACCAGCGCTCATCACGCGACGACGACAAAACCTCGGTGCGATCCGTGCTCGCGGGATCGAGCTTGCTGCAACCGCGAAATTTGCGAGGCATTGGGAGGTTGCGGGCGAGTACTTGTTGACGGACAGCACTGTGCTGCGCTTTCCGGCGAACAGGAGTCTGGAGGGGCTGCTGGTGCCGCAGGTGCCGCGCAATCAGGTCAACTTTCAGGTTACCTACAGTAATGCAAAATGGCTCGTAGGCGCGCAGGGACGCTTTGTAGGCAAGCAATTCGACGACGATCAAAACACGCTGCCGCTGAAGAGTTTTTTCACACTCGACGCCGAGGCCTCGCGCTCTGTTTCGGAGCGTGTACGGGTATTTGTCGCGTTCCAAAACCTCACGGGCACTCGTTACCAGATCAGCAGCACGCCCGTCTTTACCGTTGGTCCGCCGGTCCTCTTCCGCGTGGGCGCCGCACTTGGAGGAGGTCAGTACCACCTGCGGTAGCGGGTGGGTCAAGGATCACAATCACGCAAGATGGGACGGTTGACCCACCCGCTACCGCAGGTGGTACTGACACTTATCCAAGTGCGACTCAAATTCCAAGCAGTTCCTTCAACCTCGCTGCATTCTTGACTGCCTCGCCGCCTGGGTCATTGTTAAAGTAAACATACGCAGCGGACACACGTGAGCGCCAGCTTTCGATCCGCTCGGCCCACGTCTGGAGTTGCTGCTCCGAGTACGATCCCGCGTACTTCGCACTCGTCGGTCCATGAAAGCGAACGTACGCAAAGTCAGCAGTGATCTCGATCGGCACCTTCATGTCCGCAAAATCGTGAATACAGAACGCTACGTTAAACTTGCGCAACTGCTCCAACACCGGAGCGATAAACCAACTCTCATCACGAAATTCAACAGTGTACCTGTGCTCTCGCGGCAGCGCCCCTAGAAACTCCGAAAGTCTTTCGACATTCACTTTCCACCGAGGTGGAAGTTGAAACAGGATCGGTCCAAGCTTCTGCCCCAACCGCTCCGCGACAAGAAAGAACTTCTCCGATGAACTCCTCGGGTCCTTCAACTTCTTCATGTGCGTAATGAACCTGCTGGCTTTCACCGCATAACAGAACCCGCGTGGCGATGAATCTCGCCACGCGTCGAAGGTCTCGGCTGTAGGCAGTCGATAGAAGCTGTTGTTGATTTCGACGGTATGAAAGTAACGCGCGTAGAACTTGAACATTTCGCTCGCGCGCGTCCCGGCCGGATAGAACACACCGAGCCAATGCTTGTAGTGCCACCCCGAAGTGCCGACAAGAACCTTCACTTCACCAACCGGACTGCTCGATTTTCTTTGTGCACCCTCTGTGCTCTTTGTGTACAAAGGGTGCACCGAAAATTTCGCGGCTCAGTTACGCGACGTCTCGCGTTTCGAACCGATGTACTTTTCAAACCACTCGAGGTTCGCTTTCATTGCCGCCAACTGCATCTTCGGTTCAGTGGGTCCGTGCGGCTGACGCGGCAGCACGAGCATGCGCGTCGGCACGCCCTTCACTTTGAGCGCGTTGTAGAACTCATACCCTTGCGAGATCGGCACGCGGACATCCGCTTCACCGTGCTGAATCATCGTCGGCGTCGAGACACCTTTGACGTTGAACGCTGGTGAATGCTTTTGATAGAGGTCCATGACTTCCCAGAACTGACCGCCGAAATAGTCAGGAATAAACGCCGGAATATCCGCCGTGCCGTTGAAGCTCATGAGATTCGTTACCGGGGCGCCGGCCGAAGCCGCTTTGAAACGTTGCGTCTGAGTAACGATCCACGACGTCATGAAGCCGCCATAGCTCCAACCCATCACGCCCAGGCGCTCGGGATCGGCGACGCCCATTGCGATCACTTTATCCACGCCTGTCATCAAGTCCTGGTAGTCTCCGAAGCCCCAGTCTTTAATATTTGCTTGCCGGAATGCCGTGCCGTAACCACTCGAGCCGCGCGGATTCGGACGCAGGATGGCATAACCGCGCGAGGCAAAAGTCGCGAGCGGATAAACACCGCGACCACCGATAAATGTTTGTTGAAACACGCCGGCTGGTCCACCATGGACGTTCAGGATCAGCGGCACGCGTTGGCCTGCCTGGTATCCGACTGGATACGTCAGCAATCCTTCGATGTCTTTTCCGTCTTTCGATTTCCAGGTGATGACTTCGGTGCGACCGACCGCCGGAATTTGCAATCCTTCGTTTACCCGAGTGACTTGCACTGGAGTGAAGTCGGCGGCCGAAGCAATAAATGCGTCCCCAGGTGTGTCGGAGGTTTGTCTAACAAAGGCGAAGGTCGTGCCTGGACGATTGAGATTGATAGCGCTGAGCACCGCTGAAGTTGTTTTGATCTCTTCGATGCGGTTCGCGGCGATATCCAACGAATAGATTTGAGTTCCAGTGCCTTTCGCCTCGCTGAAGTAAATGCGTTTTCCATCAGCGGACCATCCGGCAACAGCGGGTTGCGCGTCGAATGAGCCGACCGCATTCTTGGGCGCTCCACCACTCGTTGAAAAAATCTGGATGATTCCGCTCCCAGCCCAACGCACTGGGACGTCGCTGGTGAGCACCGCGATCGATTTTCCATCGGGTGAATAAAGAGGACTGGTTTCGGCAGCCGTCGAGTTTGCCAGCTCACTGATCTTTCCGGTGGCGACTTCGACGATCGAGACATCCGACGTGGGCCAATCATTTGCGACGGGCGACTTAACGTGACCGAATGCGATGCGCGAGCCGTCGTTGGACCAGTCGAAATCCTCGACGTGGTAATTGGCCGTCGTCAATTTGCGTGGCTCGCGTTTGCCGTTGCCGTCTTTCTGAATTGAGAGCACGTACAAACGTGCGAGCTTGAGGTTTTCATCGACCCAGCGAAAGTCGTTCTTGCCTTTGTCGTTCTTCTCTTCTTCTTCAGTCTTCGCGTCGACCATCGTGAAGGCGATCGAGCGCCCGTCGGGTGACCATGCGAAGTTCGAGACAGCGCTCTTGCCGTCCGTCAGAGGCTCAGCTTCACCTCCGCTCAAACTCAGGAGATAGATCTGGTTTTTGTTGTCCTTGCGATTCGACAAGAACGCGATCCAGTTTCCGTCTGGCGACCATTTCGGATTCGTGGACGACTTCTCGCCAAACGTGAGTTGGACGTTCCGTTTGGTGTCGAGGTTCGACATCCAGAGCTGGGTCACGAACTCGCTTTTGTCTGGAGTCATGACGGCTTCGTTGACGGCGTAAACCATTTTCTTGCCGTCGGGCGAGACACGCGGTGTGCCGACAGCTTTAAGCTTCAACTGTAATTCCGGCTCCCACGTTTGGGCCGCGGCGCCGGAGGCAAAAAGGACGACAAGGGTCAGAGCTATCGCTAGGGATTTCATGGATCGTTCTCCTGAATTTTGGATTGCAGCGCAGGTTGAAGAATTTTTTACTCGTGGTTGGTCAGAAAGTCAATCCTCAGTAACATAGGAGCGTGTTGTCAGAAGTTCAAGATGCTCGTCGTGTGATCGCGGGTTCTGCGATCCGCACGCCGCTGGTTCGTTTGAATGTGTCGCCGGCGCCGGCTGAGATCTATTTGAAACTCGAGAACCTGCAACCGATCGGTGCATTCAAGATTCGTGGCGCCACGAACGCGATTGCACGATTGCCACCTGAGAAGTTGGAGCGTGGAGTTGTAACGGCGTCGGCGGGAAACATGGCCCAGGGAGTTGCGTGGTGCGCGCGAAGGCTTGGTATTCCGTGCACCGTGATCGCTCCAGCGACCGCGCCTGAGACGAAGATCGAAGCAATCGAGCGTCTTGGGGGTCGTGTGATTAAGGTTTCTTTTGACGAGTGGTGGCGAGCGTTCGAGGAGCGTGCGTATGCGGGCGTGGATGGCGCGTTCATTCACGCGTTTGACGACGAAGACGTGATGGCCGGCAATGGGACGATTGCGTTGGAGGTGCTCGAGGATCTTCGGGATGTAGACGCGATCGTGATTCCGTGGGGCGGCGGCGGGTTGACTTGCGGGATTGCTTCAGTGCTCCGCGAACTGCGACCTTCGTGCAAGATCTTCACGGCTGAAGTCGCGACAGCCGCGCCGCTCGCAGCGTCTCTGGCAGCGGGCGCGCCAACTGAAGTTGATTACCAACCGTCGTGGGTCGACGGCATCGGCGCGAAAGCCGTGTTTCCGCAAATGTTCGAACGCGCCCGCAATCTGCTCGACGGCGCCCTCGTCGCCGATCTCTCCCCGGTTGCCGAAGCCCTGCGCCTCATGGTCCAACACAACCACGTCATCGCCGAAGGCGCCGGTGCCTGCCCCGTCGCCTGTGCCCTCTCCGGCCGGGCCGGCCGCGGAAAGATCGTTTGTGTCATTTCCGGTGGGAATATTGACTCCTCGAAACTTTTTCGAGTTCTGACCACCTAAAGCACAAGTTGGTGCCCCTTTGGGCTTCACTGTGAGATGACGGCGGCCATTGCCATGAAGATGTCGAGTTCGTTGCCGGAGCCGAAGACTTGTTCGAGGAAGATTCGGATTAGACCTTCTTCAGGATCGATCCAGAAGATCGTGCCGAAAGCACCGTTGTGTCCGAAGCTGCCGGGTGTCGTGAGTGGAAAGTCGTTGATCGGGTCGCCCGCCAATCCCCAGCTGAAGCCCTGGACTACGGGTCTGTGTGTGACAGCCGAGTTAATGCCGAGAGTTTGATTTGCGGCCATCTGCCGTACAGAGAGGCGCGAAAGGATGCGGTGTCCTTTATATATACCGCCGTTGAGGAGCATCTGGGAGAGTGCGGCCATGTCAGAAGCGGTTGAATACATGCCGAATTCCGGTCCCGGATACTTTGCCTTTCTACTGTAGGCTATCAATTCTTCCCACTTGCTCAGCTTGCCGTTTTGAATCCTGTAAATCGATGCCAGGCGGTCCAATTTATCGACAGCGACGAAGAAGGAACTGTCTTTCATTCCGAGCGGCACGAAGATGCGTTCGCGGATGAACTGATCGTACGGTAAGCCGGAAACGACTTCGATGATGCGGCCAAGGATTGCAAATCCACCACTCGCGTACCGGTGCTGAGTTCCGGGTTCATATTCCGGAGTTTGCCTGGCTAAGAACGACACGTACTCGACGAGCGTCTGATCTCGTTTGATCGGGATCTGCCCGCTGACTGGAAGACGATAGAGCGGGAGTCCGGAAGTGTGCGTGAGGAGATGACGAATGGTGATCGGAAAGGAGCCTCTCTCGTCCGTGAAAGCGCTGCTCTTGAATTCCGGAAGAAATTTTTCTACCGCGTCGTTAAGAGTGAGTCTACCTTCTTCCATCAGGATCATGATCCCGATAGCCGTAACGGGTTTCGTCATGGACCTGATGTCGAAGATGGTGTCGGTGGTCATCGGCTTTCGAGTCTCGAGATCGCGATACCCGACTGCCTCGAAGCTGAGGACCTGACCTTTCTTGATAACCAGCGTCACCGTCCCCGGTGTCACACCCTTGTCAACCAACGACTGCATACGCATGCGAATGTCCGACGGCTTCGCGTTCTCCGCGTGAACGATCGAGATGAGCCACAAAAAGGCACAAAATGCACATAATAATTTACGAAGACTTTTGTGCATTTTTGTGGCCCTACTTCGGAATCAGTTTCAACAGATCTGCGGCGAGTTTGGGGTCGATGGTTTGGAGGACATGGTACTGCTGCATTGCACCGGTGCGGTTGCCGGTCTGTGCGTAGGCGACGCCGAGGGCGTGGTTGCCGAAAATGTGCTTCGGTTCGACTCCCATCAATTTCTGTAACGGCGGAATCGCCTCCTGGTACCGACCCTGTCTCAGGTAAACATACGCGAGACTGTAGAGCGAAAACGCAAACTCTGGTTTCAACTCGAGAGACTTCTGATACGCGCCGATCGCCTCGTTCATCTTTCCTTGCTTCTGATATACATTACCGAGACTCATGTACAACGCGTGATGAGACTTCATCTCGATGACTTTGCGATAACACGCCACGGCTTCGTCGTACTTGTTCCACTCCGAATAGTTAACACAAAGCCGCACCAGAAACTGATGGTTCTTAGGTTCAACTGAAATCGCTCTCGAGTACGCCTGTTCAGCCTCGGCATACATTCCCGAACTGTTGTACGCCTGGCCCAGACTATCCTGCGCACTGCCGTTGTTAGGTTCCTGAGCGGCGTGCTGTTTGAATAGTTCCAGCTTTGATGCTTCATCTTTACGCGCTGATGCCACGCGCAATCGTTCACGCGCTTCACTATGCTCAGGCTGCAACACCAACACCTCGCTCAATATCTTGATCGCCTCGTCATGCTTTCCCGCCATCAGGTACGTGTTGCCGAGAATGTATTTCGCTTCGACATCCTCCGGACGTGCGTTCACGAGCCTCCGCAGCGGCTCGATCGCTTCCGAATATTTGTTATTAGCTCGAAGCGCATGGCCGAGCTCTCTTTGAATCGCAACACTATCAGGCTTCAGCCGGTAGGCTTCTTGCATTGCGACCAAAAACTGTTCCTGCTGTCCGAGGTATTCGTACGACTTGCCCAGGTACGAGAAGGCCTCAGCATAATCGGGCCTTAATTCTGTCGCTCGCTTGAGCGCGAGGACCGCGTCCTTATGGTTTCCAAGTTTTTGCAGCGTGATGCCGAGATTGTAGTGTGCCGTGGCATTTAATGGTTCGACTGTTACCGCTTCGGTAAAAGCGGCGAGCGCTGATCTCAAATCACCGACACGTTCGTAACCAACCCCGAGATTGATGTACTCGATAGCGTTCTTCGGTGCTTCCTGGGCGAAAGCCGACGATGCCACAAAAAAGCACAAAACACGCAAAAGAGCTTGCAAACAACTCTGGTGCTGCTTGTGCCTTTTTGTGGCATCCATATTTTTGGACAAAGGTCGGGGAGCTTTTACCACGAACATGGACTGACGGTCCACTTTTTTGCGCGTTTCTATTGAGATAGTATAGGTGCGCCTTTGTCATTCCCCGTGCGTAAAAAAATCGGCCGCTACGAAATCTGCTCCCAAATCGGCGCCGGCGGTATGGGCGAAGTCTTCCTCGCGCACGACACCAAGCTCGATCGCAAAGTCGCACTTAAACTCCTGCCGTCAGACGTGATCGACGAGAAAACAAGCGATCGTGTGCGCCGGTTTGTGCAGGAAGCAAAAGCGGCCTCAGCGCTCAATCACCCAAACATTCTCACCATCTACGAAATCGACGAGATCGATTCCGAACAGTTCATCGCGACCGAATTCATCGACGGCGAAACGTTGCGCGATCGAATAAGGACGGGCCCGCTCAAACCGCTCGATGCGCTCGATATCGGCATCCAGGTCGCCAGCGCCCTGAACGCGACGCACACCGTCGGCATCACGCATCGCGACATCAAGCCCGACAACATCATGCTGCGGCACGACGGCATCGTTAAAGTTCTCGATTTTGGTCTCGCAAAGCTCACTCGCGAACGGGAACACACCGAAACGGATTCGCTCGCGCCGACTCAAGACTTCATCAACACGGCCGCCGGAGTGGTGATGGGCACCGCGCATTACATGTCGCCGGAACAAGCACGCGGCCTGGACGTGGACCACCGCAGCGACATCTGGAGCCTCGGCTGTGTGCTCTATGAAATGATCTCGGGCCGGCAACCGTTTCATGGTCCGACGACGATCGACGTGATGTCCGGAATTCTGGATCGCGAACCCGAATCACTTCTTCCTCACCTGATCGAAGGACCCCGCGATCTCGATCGCGTCGTCGCGCGCGCGTTGCGCAAGGATCGGGAGCAGCGCTACCAAACCGTCAAAGACTTTTTAATCGATCTCAAAGATCTGAAACGCGAGCTCGAGAGCCAGTCGCACAGATCCTTTTCAAGACCGATCGGCACGCTCTCGACCGAGATTGTTCCGGAGAGGTCGATCGCGGTCCTCTACTTCGAAAACATGAATTCGGAGACAGAGAGCGACTACTTCTGTGCCGGCATGACGGAAGACATCATTACCGATCTGTCGAAGATCAAGGAGCTGAAAGTCGTTTCGCGCACGGACGTACTGCCGTTTCGAAAGAAGGAAGTGAACACGCGTCAGGTTGGTGAAGCCCTGCGTGTGAATTACATCCTCGAAGGAAGTGTGCGTAAGGCGGGTAACAGGATCCGGATCACGGCTCAGCTAACCAGCGTTCGCGACGGCTATCACCTCTGGGCCGAGCGATTCGATCGTCTGGTCGAAGACATATTCGACTTGCAAAACGAGGTCTCGCAAAAGATCGTCGACGCATTGAAAATCTCGCTAAGCGATACCGAGAGACAACTGCTGACGCAAAAGCCCACGGACGATCTGCGGGCGTACGATTTTTACATGCGTGGCCGAGAGCTTCTTTATCTAAAGGGCCGTAGAAACACGGAAAGCGCGATTGAGATGTTTGAGAGCGCGATCGCTCTCGATCCGGGATTCGCGTCGTCGTACGCCGGACTCGCCGAAGGTTATTCCGCGATGTACGAGTGGTACGACGGCAGCTCTTCGTGGTTGAGCAAGGCGATCGAGATGAATCAGAAGGCGCTCGAACTGGAGCCGACGTCGCTCGACGCGAAGTTCGCGATCGCAATGGTCTATTTTCATCATCGCCGGTTCGCCGACTCCATACGCACAATTGAAGAGATCCTGCGCGATAATCCCGAGTTTTATCCCGGGCACCTGAGGCTGGGAATGATCGCGGAACTTTCGAACGATCTGGAAGGTGCGCTCAGACATTATCGCCGTGCCGCCGATTTGAAGCCTTACGATGAGGATCCGTGGCGATACCTTGCGGGAGTTTATTTGAAGCTGGCGAAAGTCGATGCGGCTGCAGAAGCGGCGCTGAAAGTGGTCGAGATCACGTCACGAAAGCTGGAGGCGAGTCTCGACGACACGATCGTGATGAGCCGGCTGGCAGAAGCTTATGCGCGTTTTGGCAGTATAGAAGAGGCAAACGCGACGCTGAAGCGCGTGCTCGAGCTCGAACCGAACGACGGCCTGGCGGTTTACAACTGTGCGTGCGCATACGCGCTGCTCGGTGAAAAGGAGGCGTCGCTGATCCTGCTTCGTCGCGCGTTTGAGAGTGGCTTTAGAACCGTCGCGCATTGGGCCGGAATGGACAGTGCATTCCATTCGCTGCGCGGCAATGACGAGTTTCAGCAATTGTTGACGGAATTACAGTGAGAAAATAATACGAAACGGAGAATTCATATGCCTAAATATGTTATTGAGCGAGTTGTTCCTGGCGCGAGCAAGATGACGCCGGCCGAGTTGAAAACGATGTCGCAGCGTTCCTGCAACGTCCTGAATCAGTTAGGACCGCAGATTCAGTGGGTTCAGAGCTACGTTACCGACAACAAGATCTATTGCATTTACATCGCACCGAATGAGGAGCTGGTCCAGGAGCACGCGAGACTGGGCGGTTTTCCGGCGAATCACGTCGCTCAGGTCAAAACTATGATTGACCCGACAACGTCAGAGGAATAATTTAGCCACAAAAAGGCGCAAAAAGTACAAAACGATTGACGAGGGTCGAGCTACAGTTACCGTCATTTGAGGAGGCCAGAGAGTGGCTGAACCGGCAATCTGCGAGTTTACAGATTAAGGGCCATCCGACCCTCGTTCACTTCTGGTCCATCAGTTCGGAAGCATCCAGGATCAACCTGGCCCAGATCGCCGAGTTGCGCGATCAACGCAAGCGTGAAGGCGTGCGCGTTATCGCCTTACGCTTGCCTCCATCCGATGCAGAAACAGCTCGACACGTATTGCCCGTCAATTGTCTGTTTGACATTCAGGGCGGACTGCGCACGTCTTCGACGGTGCTGGAGAAGATTGAAGACGAGTTGGACCAGATGCTCGCCGAGCTGCGAGCGCACAATCCATTCTGCGCGGCGTGTGAGTTGTTCCTCGACGAAGAGGCGATGTTCTGTTCAGACTGTGGTTCACCGCTCTCTTTGCCGGGCTCGAGTGGCACGCATCCGTACTACGAGAGTCATTATTACTCTGCCCTTCCCACGATTCGTCTCGTCAATCCCGACCCGCTCATCGGACACGTAATCGACGGCAAGTACGAACTCAAGGCCAAGCTGGGTGAAGGCGGAATGAGCGTGGTCTACCAGGCGCGACGCGTCCACATCGGCGATGACGTCGCGGTAAAGATCCTGACGGGAAAGTTCGTCAAAGACGATGCAGCCATCACGCGTTTTCGCAGAGAAGCGCGTGCCGCCGCGATGTTGCGCCATCCAAACGTCATCACGATTCACGACTTCGGCGAGACAGACGACGAGCACGCACCGGCGTTCATCGTAATGGAGTTTGTGAAAGGCATGCCACTGCGCGAACTCTTGAACAGCGAAGATCATTTTTCGGTCGAGCGCGGCGTACGGTTGATGCGAGGAATCTGCGCTGGTGTGGGCGCCGCACATCGCCAGGGCGTGGTCCATCGCGACCTCAAGCCTGAGAATATTCTCGTCATTGCGCCTGAAGATGATTTCGAGTTGGAGAGCGTGAGAGTGGTCGACTTCGGACTCGCAAAGCTCCTTGCTGACGCGGGTGCAGTAACAACTGGCTCGGTTGTCGGCACGCCTTATTACATGTCGCCAGAGCAATGTCTGGGTGAGCCGCTCGACGCGCGTTCAGACGTTTACAGCCTCGGCGCGATGTTCTACGAAATGCTTTCCGGCAAGAAGCCGTTCAAGGCCGAGACAGTCTCGGGCGTCATCAACCGCCATTTAACAGAACCACCCCCGCCATTCTCACCTGCGTTGGAGATTCCCCGGCGGGTCTCAATCGGAATCATGCACGCCCTCGCGAAAGACCCCGACGCTCGCCCACAGTCCGCAACCGAGCTCGCACGTCAAATGCAGATTTTGTAGTCTACTTCTTTGCTTTTTTCTTCAGCGCCAGCTTCGGTTGATTGGTCCAGAACTCTTGCGGAACCTGGAGCAGATCTTCTGAAGGAAGTTGAGAGCCGTTCGCCATTGCACGTACCAGAGCGGCCAACTTCACTTGGTCGGGTCGAAGCGTATGTGGTTTTTCTTTCTTTTTTGGCCTGGCTACATCGACCCTGTAAGTGCCCTTGTGAATTGTTAATACAGCGATGTTCGGAAGCGGCAATACCCGGTTTTTGCAAGGCTTAAAAACGATACGGGGATTTCCTTCGTCGTCGCAGTATTCAATTTCCCTTATGCAACCCTCCTTATCCTCGGCGGTGTAGATTCCGGCACGGGAGGCATCACACTTCGGCGCACCGCACCGATCCATCCATTCAACAAACTCGTCCAAGTCTGTAGGGGGCATGCCACTACAGGACGGATCCGTTGCTTTCGACTGCGTAGAGCCTGTCGTCCCACCAACCATTAGACAAACGCTAAGCAGTATGACAATTCCGAGCCCCACACAGATTTGTCGGGACATGGCATTACCCTCCTTCAACTGTCTTCTATTACCAGTGTGATTCCGGATCAAAACGTTTCGGGAGCCGGCCGTGGAGGTGGGAAGGATTATGGCAATCCAACTCGGCGGGTGAGTTCGTCGAAGCGTGGATCGGAGCGGAGCGGGTCGACGATCGGGAAAACTTTCAGAAATGCGAGAAAGTTGGAGCGCTCCTGGTGAGCCTTCTCCAACCAGACAAACGCCTGTTCCTTGTCGCCCAGGCCGATGTAAACATTGACCAGTGCTGCGGGCGTGACGTAACGGCCTTCGTTCAGTTTCAGCAACTCATTCAACACTTTCCTCGCTTCAGCTTCGTGCCCTCCCAGGCCATACGCGAGCCCCAACATCCCAAGCGCGCCCGGTGCTCGCTGCGACAAGTCGACAGCCTTCTGCGCCGCAATGATCGCCTCCTCAAATTGCCCCTTGGCGACGTACGTGTGGCCGAGGACCCAATGTGCGTGGTAATGGTTCGGATCCATCGCTATTACTGCCCGAAGCTGTTCGATCGCATCGTCGTAACGGCGCGCGTTCTCGAGTAAGAACCCGCGCTGCGAGCTGATGGCGAGCGAGAATGGATCCAACTCGCGTGCACGATTCGACGCCGCGATAGCTTCGTCAATGCGTCCACGCGACATGAGATAGTTCGCATAGAAATTATGAGCGTTTGCGTAATTCGGATTTAGTTCGAGCGCGCGCTTGTAACCCTGTTCCGCTGCCGCCCAATTCCAGTTGTAATTATTTACATAAGCCAGCGCGGTGTGTGCGTCTGCAAGAGCAGGGTCAAGCTCGAGAGCTTTCGTTGCCGCCGCCTCTGCCAGGCGCCTCGATTCGATCGGCGGCAACGCACTAACCATCACTGTGCCCAGCGCGTTGTAACAGTCAGCTAACCCTGTGTAAGCTTGCGCGAAACTCGAGTCTTCCTTGATCGCGTTTTGAAAATGCTGGATCGCTTTATCGAGATTTTCCTCGGTGCGTTTATTCCAGTAGAGATAACGCCCTTGCAGGTATAGGTCAAAAGCCCTCGGTCGAACAGGATGCGTCGACGCAAGACGTGCCTCCTCATCCGGCGTCATCCTGATCCGAATTTGTCGCGCGATGGCCTGTGCGATTTCACTCTGTAGATCCAGCACGTCTCGCATCTCGCGTTCGTAATCCTGCACCCACAGATGCACGTCAGTGGCAGCATGAATCAATTGGGCGCGAATGACGACGCGATCGCCGGAACGTTGCACCGTCCCTTCGACTACCGCATCGACTTTCAGCTCACGAGCGATCTCCGGCAGAGACTTCTTTGTTCCTTTGTAATGCATCGACGAAGTTCGCGAGATGACGTGCAGGCCGCTGATCTTGGCGAGGTCGCCGATGAGAGCGTCGGTGATACCGTCGGCGAAGTACTCCTGTTCCGGGTCGGAGGAAAGATTCGCGAGCGGTAAGACCATGATCGAGAGCACCGTCGGACGTGGTTTTTCCCTGGTGTACCACGCATAAACCAACGCAGCCAAAACCAGTGGCGCGACAATCAGCAGTGCGTATCGAAATACCCGAGCGCCGCTGCTTTTTTGTGGCGCAGCTTTGTGCCTTTGTGGCAGAACTTCCTCTTCGACCTTCCGAACGTCTGCGACAAACCGGTACCCAATCCCCGGCACCGTCGCGATGTACTGACTATCCTGCCGGCTATCTCCGAGCGACTTCCTTAATGCCGTGATGTTCTGGTTGAGGTTGTTTTCCTCCACCACCGTCCCGGTCCAGACTTTCTCCAGCAACTCGTCCTTCTCGACCGTCCGCCCGCGCTCTTCTATCAACACGAGCAGCAGATCCAGCGCCTTCGGAGTCAGCCGAACAGGCTCGCCATCCCGCATCAGACGGCGCTTCCGGGGGTCAAGTCGAAATGGTCCAAACTCGTAGAAGTGCTTTGTTTCCTCAGACATCGGGGCTTTCAGAAACTCTTTCAGAAAAATTCAGCGACTTCCTAAGTACTTTTTTCGCTGCTTCGGCAATTCTCCGCGCTGAGGATAACTCAATTCAGTTATGACGAGAACGACGGAAGGAAACGAAAATGAATCACAAACAACTTCTTAAAGGGCTTCTTACTTTAGCCATTTTGATCTGCACCCAGGTAAACGCCTGGGCGCTCAACCACAACCAGCCGCTCGTGCAGGAAGACGTCGTCTTGCAGTGGAATCGGGTGTTGATGGAGACCGTTCTGACTCCCGGACAGCACCCGGCGACGATCATGCAGGTGCGCAGCTACGCAATGATGCACGCGGCGATGTTCGATGCCGTCAATTCAGTCGACGGAGGTCACACGCCGTATTTGACGGAGGTACCTGGATCACAAAACGCTTCAATCGAGGCTGCCGCAGCGCAAGCCGCGCACGACGTGCTGGCGGCGTTGTATCCGATGCGAGTGGCGGTGTTCGACGCCGTGCTGGCAACTTCGCTCCAGGGAATCGACGAGTATCGAGCACAGCAAGGCATTCGAGTCGGTCAGATTGTTGCCGAGCGAATGCTCGCAACTCGCTCTAACGACGGCTGGACTGTAACTCCGCCGTCATTCACTCTGCCGGCGACGCCCGGCAACTGGCAACCGACTTCCAGTTCGGGAGCCACCTTTACTCATTATCCTTCGGTGATGCCGTTTGCGATCACGTCCGCCTATCAGTTCGCTCCGAAACCGCCACCGGCGTTAACGAGCGCGCAGTATGCGGCTGACCTCAACGAGGTGAAGGAGATCGGTTCGGCTTCGAGTGCCACGCGCACGGCGGAGCAAACGCAGGTCGCACAACTGTGGGCCAACGTCAACACGCCAACCAACTTTCTGCTGGTTTGGAACAATGTTGCGCGCACTGTGTCGGACGCACGTAGTTTGACGACGGTTGAGAAAGCGCGACTGTTTGCGCTAACAAACATCGCTCTTCACGACGCGCTGCAAACGACGTTTGCGAGTAAGTTCCAGAACGGCATGTGGCGGCCGGTGACGGCGATTCGTCGTGCGGATGAAGACGGCAATGCAGCTACGACAGCGGATCCTACGTGGACGTCGTTGATTGCTGCTCCGCCGTATCCTTCGTACGCCGGAAATATGGCGGCGATCGGCACCTCGCAGGCAACGATACTCGCGCTGTTTTTCGGACGCGACGACATTGCATTCCAACACACGTGGGCAGGCGCCGCTGGAGCGACGCGTTCGTATGCGGGATTCAATGCGATGGCTGACGAACAGGAGCGCGCGCGCGTTTACGGCGGGATTCACTTCACGTTCGACAACGTTGCGGGACAGTCGGTGGGAAGAAACGTAGCAAACTACGTCTTCTCAAACCTCATGCGCCCGCGCCAGTGCGTGAGGTAGAAAGCGTACGAAGCACTCGTTAAGCGTAAAGCCTGGGCGTAAGCCCCAGGAAGATGCGGGAGAATGGTGAAGGAGCCCCGTGAAACGGGCGACAGGGCAACGGCACTTCCTCTGCCGCCCGCGTCGCGGTCTCGACTATTCCGCAATTATGGATCCTGGGGCTAACGCCCCAGGCTTTATGCTGCACCCGCTTCGCGGGCCGTGCTAAATCAAGCTCGCACTTGGACGCGGTCAGTACCACCTGCGGTAGCGGGTGGGTCAACCAGCGAATGCAGTGTCCCATACTCATCATCGACCCACCCGCTACCGCAGGGTGGTACTGACCGCATCCAAGCGCAATCCTGAAAATCCTGGACAATCCTGTCAATCCTGTGCAGCTTTTCTCAACAGCGCCGCGACTTCGGGGTGTTTCCAGGACACGGCAGCGTCCAGCGCGGTGCCATACTGGAGCCCGTGCTCGCTGCCAAAGATCAAGCCCTTCGCATTCACGTTCGCACCCTTCTTCAGCAACAATTCCACGATGCCCAGATGGCCCATGCGAGCGGCGAGTATCAACACCGTTCTCCTGATCGACTTATGCGCGTAATCGATCGCGAACTCGTGATTCGGATCCGCGCCGGCAGCCAACAGCTCCTTAACTTTCGCTTCGTCCTGCTTGCCGACAGCAGCTCGAAGAAAAGCGTTGAGCACGTTTTGTGATTGACGCCTGAACTTAGGTGGCAGCAACGCCGCCATCTCCGCATTATCTTTCTCGTAAGCAAGAATCGCCGGTGTGTTGCCAAACACGTCGCTTCGCCTTGGGTCGGCGCCGTGGTCCAGCAGTGACTTGACTATCTCAAGGTTGTCGAGTCTTACCGCGCGTATCAACGCGGTTTCACCATTCACGTTCTGTGCATTAACGTTAATCGATTTCGCAAGCAACAATCTTCGCGCAACCTCGAGGCGACGCGCCGGGAGCGTCTCACGCTCGTCACCCATCACGTAGTTTTCCTCGTCGAGAGAGAACAGCAGCGCGGTCATGCTCTTGTTATCGAAGGCATTAACATTGGCGCGGCTTTCGATGAGAGCACTAACAACAGCCGCATAGCCGTCTGACGCCGCTTTCATTAAAGCTGTCTGGCCGTATTCGTCTCTCGCTTCGACGTTCGCACCGCCCGCGACTAAAAATTTCACTTTGGCGGCGGTGTTCGCGTGCATCAAGGCAGTGCGGCCCCAGTCACCTTTCGCGTTGGGATCGGCGCCATGGGCCAACAACAATCGCACGTTCTCGGAGTTGGGTTCCAGAGTGGGATTACGATAATTGCGTTGCCTTGCGGCCATGATCAGAGCGTTGTCACCCGTTCGGTGAACGGTTTTCACGTCGGCGCCCGCGGCCAGCAGGAGTTTCAACGCCTCGGTGTGCCCTCCGATAACGGCCATCATCAGAGGTGTTCCGTCGTCAGTCAGGACGTTAACCTGCGCACCTCGCGCCAGCAGTAACTTGATTACTTCGTCGTTCCCGGCACTCGCGGCGTGCATCAAGGGAGTCTTGGAGCGCGTCTCCGGATTCACGCCGGCGCCTTTGTCGACCAGCAGGCGGACGACTTCTACGGGCGTCTTCGGATTCTGGCCCAGCGAGTAAAGCAGAAGGTCGTCGAGTTCCTTTGGGTCAACGCGATCGATCAGCGACGCCAGCTTCTGAGCGTCACCCGTATTCAGTGCGCCGTACAATGCCCGGCTGAATTCGAGATCTTTTTGCTGCGCTGCGACAGTGAGCGCCGGGAAGATCAGTAAAATCAGTAGAAAAGAGCGGGTTACGTTGAAAAGCATAAGTCACTTCCTTCCGAAGAAGTTTCAATGGTGAGTGACATTTAGGGACAAAACATCACATAGTAACGCGGATTCCGCACGAATTGCGGGCCATCTCGTGACCGATTCGCCGCTGGTTTACGCGATTATTACAGAAACTCTGTCCCTCCTCTGCGGCCGCTCTGCGTATCCCTGCGGCCTCTGCGTCGAATGGCCATTAAACGCAGAGAACGAGAGATACGCAGAGGGGCCGCAGAGAAAAGGAGATGAAAATGTCTGAGCGCGTTGACCTTTATAGCAGCTATAGTAACTTTTCCGAGCAGGTGCTCGCTGCTATCCGTAAGGAGACTTTCGGCCACGACTTCGGTCAGAACAGTTGGATCACTGCCGATGAATACGATCGCTTCATCTCCTGGCTTCGGCTCGAACCTGGCGGTCACGTGCTCGAAGTCGCAAGCGGATCGGGTGGTCCGGCGCGTTATCTGGCCCAGCAGACGAATTGCTACGTGACCGGCATCGACGCGAATGAAAGCGGGGTCGAGACAGCGACGCACAGTTTGCGCGAGTCAAACCTGAGCGATCGAATTACAATCAGAGTCGCTGACGCAAATGGGCGACTGCCTTTTGACGACAACACGTTCGACGCCGTCACGTGCATGGATTCGATGAACCACTTCGCCGATCGTCAGAATGTGTTTCGGGAGTGGCAACGGATCCTTCGACCGGGCCGGCGCGCAGTGTTCACCGATCCGGTGGTTATTACCGGGCCGGTGACGAACGATGAGCTGGCGCTGCGGAGCCTCGTTGGCCTGTTTTTGTTCGTTCCACTGGGAGTCAACGAACAATTCATCGCCGACGCGGGTTTTCAACTGGTCGAAAAGGAAGACGTCAGTGAGAATGCCGCGTTGGTGGCGGGACGCTGGCACGACTCGCGGCAACGTCATAAAGATGCCCTGGTCCAGATCGAGGGTGAAGAGCGTTTCGAGGGTCTTCAGAAATTCTTCGCAGCCGTGCACAAACTCACGCGCGAAAAACGCTTGTCGAGAATTGTTTACCTGGTTGAGAAGCCTGCTTAGAAATCACATGACAAAACGTTGGCTCGCGCTTGCTTTCTCGGTAGTTTTTACTTTTGGTTGCAAACACGGCGACACTTATTTTTCATTCACGCCCAAAAATTCCGATCAGCCTTTAGTCATCCGCCCAACGGAATCGCCCGCGACAGGCGACACTCGCGAGCCCGAATTAACTGCGACTTCTGACGGTCGAATCATCCTGAGCTGGGTAGAAAAACTCGACGCGAAGAGTCACGCGCTGCGAGCCGCGATACGAGATCAAGCAGGGTGGTCGAAAACAGTGACAGTCGCAGAGGGAGACAATTGGTTCGTCAACTGGGCCGACTTTCCGTCTGTTGTCGCTCTTACCGACGGCACCATGGCCGCTCACTGGTTGGTTAAAAGTGGGGCAGCAACTTACGCCTACAACGTGAACATCGCGCTCTCGAAAGACAGTGGACAGACATGGACCACACCCATCGTCCCGCACCTCGATAACACTCCAACGGAACACGGCTTTGCGTCGTTGATTCCTCTTCGCGATGGGCGGTTAGGAGCGATCTGGCTTGACGGGCGCAACATGAAAGACATGAAAGACGATCACGGCGATGGCAATCCACTGCCGGTGAGTATGACACTGCGTTATGCGTCGATCGATGCAAACGGCGGCATGACAGAGGAAGCGGAACTGGACGAGCGGGTATGTGAGTGTTGCCAGACGTCTGCTGCGCTCTCGAGTGATGGCGTTATCGCCGTCTATCGCGATCGTTCACAGGGCGAGGTGCGCGATATTTACACTGTGCGTCAGGCAAGCAGCACGTGGGGGAAACCTCAGGCGGTGCATGCTGACAATTGGGAGATCAACGGCTGTCCGGTGAATGGACCAGCGATCGCTGCATCCGGACGCAATGTCGCCGTTGCGTGGTTCACGGGTGTTGGTAGCAAGCCGAGCGTAAAGGTTGCGTTTTCGTCAGACGCCGGAGTGAAGTTTGGCGCGCCCGTTCCTGTTGATGATGGTGAGACGCAGGGACGTGTCGATGTCTTGCTGCTGCCTGACAACTCTGCATTGGTGTGCTGGTTATCAGGAACCGCAGACGGTGGCGCGATCAATGTGCGCCGCGTCGCGCGTGATGGCTCGGTTGGATCACCCGCAGTCATCGCCCACACGGACATTTCGCGCTCGAGCGGCTTTCCACGAATGGCCCTACTTGGGAATGAAGTTCACTTTGCGTGGACTGAGTTCGGAAGACCTTCGAAAGTGCGAACCGCCGTCGCCGACGTGAGCCGCTACAAGTAGGCCACAAAAAGGCCAAAAGATACCTGGGCCTTTTTATGGCTAAGCGGCGACCGGCACGCGGTGCAGCGGCGCTCGATGGGGAAGGATTTCAACGCCCGAGTTGATCTCGAAAACGGTATTGAGTCGCGTGATTTCGAAGATCCTGCTTAGAGGCTTGCTTACGTTGATTACCTTGAAGCGAATTCCATTTGCGAGGCTCTGCTCGCGCAACTGTAACAACACGCCAAGGCCGTGAGCATCCACGATTGTGACGTTCGAAAAGTCGAGAATGATGTCGCTGGTGCCGGCAGTCGACTGCACCGCGCGGCGAAGCAGCTCCGTGTCACCGTTGATAATCTGCCCTTCCAGGCTCAGAACCTTTACCGCATCCAGTTTTTTGGCGTGTACCTTCAGCATGATGCCCCCCATTTCTCGGGTTCGTTAATACTTATTCCACTATATTGACGTTCTGGTTCCACTTTTGTTAACGCAGCCGGGAAGAAATTTCTCGGTCTGAAGACATAACACCGCCGGCCCGGGACTTCAGGCAAAAAAGTTTTCGCCCAAATCCAAACTCACCTCACCCTCCGTATAGCTAGTGAATTCTTCATCTAATCGAAGGAACAACGACATGAGAAAACCACTCGCTCGCAGAGCATTGCTCGCCTTTTTATTGTTTGCACTGACGCTGTCGGTGATCCTGACTCCAACACCAACCAGCTCGCTCGCTTCGAGTCATCGCGAAGCACCACTGATCGTCGCTGACCCACTGGCCGACAACACAGACACGTATGCGTTCAGAAGCACAGAACCCGGACGAAGCGGTTTCGTCACGCTGATCGCGAACTGGATACCGTTCCAGGAGCCGTCGGGTGGTCCACACTTCTACAAGTTTGACGACACCGTTCTTTACGAGATCTACGTCGACAACACCGGCGACGGCGTTGAAGACATCACTTACCAATTCCGGTTCAAGACGCGATTCATAAACGGCGACTCTGTTCTCGGCATGGCGGCGCCCAACCAGGCGCTGGCAGGAACCGGCGGAATCGATCCGCTGATCACTTCGCTCGACGATCCCGACTACAACGAGCCGCAGACGTACAGCGTTACGCGCATCGACCGGCACACCGGAAAGAGTGGCAAAGTAATCGCCTCAGGTCTCGTGACTCCACCGAGCAACATCGGCCCACGTACGACGCCAAACTACGAAGCAGCTTTGGCTCAACCGGCGGTTTACGCGCTGCCGAATGGAGGCAGAGTGTTTGCCGGACAACGTGATGAAGGTTTTTACATCGACGTCGGTGGAGTCTTTGACACGCTCAAGCTCAGGTCAATCGCAACCGACGGTGGCGTGGATTCGACTGCCGGATTCAACGTAAACACGATCGCGATCGAGGTTCCGATACAGGAACTCACGCGCAGTGGTGCTGTGCCGAACGGTCCAACGTCACTGGATGCAGTAATCGGCGTTTGGGCCGTGTCGAGCAGGCAAAAGATCAGCGTGTTGAGATCTGTTTTCGACGATGACGGCGCCGAGTCATTAACTGTTGGGCCGTTGACTGCTGGACCAATGCAGCAGGTTTCGCGACTCGGTTCACCGCTTGTAAATGAGTTGATCATTCCTCTCAAACTCAAGGACAGGTTCAATGCTTCGACGCCCGAGGGTGATTCGCAGTTCGCGCAGTTTGTAACCAATCCGCAGCTCGCACAGTTATTGAGTGCGGTATTTGGTATTTCCATTCCGCAGGGGCCGCGAAACGATCTGGTGGCCATATTCGCGACTGGAATTCCGGTTAACAATGTTACTGGTCCAAACTTCACGACTTTCCTGTCTGATGGAAAGCCACACGAGATGCTGCGCCTCAACGTTGCGATTCCGCCTGCGGAGAGTCCGAGCCGTCTTGGTCTGCTCGGTGGAGACGTCGCGGGCTTTCCGAATGGACGCAGAGTGTTTGACGACGTCGTAGACATCGAGTTGCGCGCAGTGGCGGGAGGGACGCCGTTCACGCCGGCGACGAATGTTTCGCCGAACAATACGCTTGGTGACGGAGTCGCGAATAACGATGTGCCGTTCTTGACGCGCTTTCCGTACCTTGGGACGCCGCAGTCGGGCAACTAGAGTCACGAAAATGCACGAAGAGGGACACTAAAAATGAAGAGGATGAAGGTGGCGCTGTCGCTGATTGGGGCTGGGCTGATTGGGCTTTGCATCGTTGGGCTGAGATCGATGTTCGAGTCGAAACCAGTTGTGAAGGCCAACAAAACCGACCAACGGATTATTCGGGCGATGCGCGCTATTGAAAAGTTGCCGAACCGTGCTGAGGGGTACAACCAGCTTGCGTCTGCTTATATGCAGAAGGCGAGAGAGACTGCTGATTTTGAGCTCAATAAGAGTGCTGGGAATGCGATCACGCGGTCGCTGGCGATTGAGGCGGATAATTATGATGCGTTGAAACTGCGTGCGAAGCTTCAGTTGACGTATCACCGGTTTTCAGACGCACTCGATACGGCGCGTCAGGCGCAAATGGTTCGTACGGACGATCATGACGTGTGGGGACAAATCACGGATGCGCTCGTCGAGCTTGGTGATTACCCGCGCGCGGTGAAGGCGGCGCAGAAGATGGTGAACTTGCGGCCAGACAGTTCGTCATACGCAAGAGTTTCATATTTGCGATCGTTGCATGGCGACACGCAGGGGGCGATCGAGGCTATGACTGCGGCAGTAAAATCCGCGAATCCGAACGACCCCGAAGCCATTGCATGGTGTCACGTGCAACTCGGCAACGAACTCATCAACGCGGGAAGACGCGATGCCGGCGAACGTGAGTTTGACGAAGCGCTGCGAATATTTCCTGACCATCCCCTCGCCCTGCGCGCCAAGGCACAAGCACGAAAAGACGCAGGCGACATTGAAGCCGCGATAAAGATCTCCGAACGTGACGGCGCGTCGGCCGATGCAGCGCAGATGCTCGGCGATCTTTACGCACTCCAGGGCCGCAAAGACGACGCACTCAAACAATATGAAGCCTTCGAGGCCCTCGAACGTGAAAATGCGGTTCGCGAGAGATCCTGGCGCCACATGATCAACTACTGGTTGGATCACGACCGCAACCTCGAAGAAGCATTGACACTCGCGACGCGTGAATACGAAGCACGCAAAGACATCTTCACATGCGATTCCCTTGCCTGGGCGTTCTTCAAAAACGGTCGTATCGCTGACGCCAAAAAACTCATGTCCGAGGCGCTTCGCACCGGAACAAAAGACGCCCGCATCGCACACCACGCCGGCATCATTCGACAAACCCCTTGACAGACACCCCTTGACAATCTGGGGGAAGTCGGGCTAGAGTCTCCGTCCTAGACAATCTAGGGGAGACGCCCGCATGGCAAATGACCGGACAGACTTGATGCAAGGCACGCTGGAGTTGTTGATCCTCAACACCCTGGCACGTGAGTCCATGCACGGCTACGGCATCGTCCAGCGCATACAGGAAAATGCCGAGGACTTGCTCAAAGTCGAGGACGGTTCACTTTATCCCGCGCTTTATCGCATGGAAGAACGCGGCTGGATAAAGTCAGAGTGGGGAGTCTCAGACAATAATCGTCGCGCCAAGTTCTACAAGATCACGAAAGCCGGACAAAAACAGCTCGAATCCCAGCGGGCCAACTGGCAGCGCATTTCCAAAGCCGTCACCAAAATCTTGCAGGCTACCTAAGATGAAAAACGAAATCGCCAACTTGTTCAAAAATTTCAACCGCAAGCAAATTGTGTTCGAGGTTGAGGATGAGTTGCGGTTTCACATTGAAATGCTCGAGCGTAAATATGCTCAGGACGGCATGTCCGCCGCAGCAGCGAAGGCCGCAGCCCTGAGACGCTTCGGAAGCCTCGAAAGAGCTATGAAGCAGTGCGTGAACATCCGCGGCAGAAACAGTCTGCTTCGACGCGTCCTCAAAATGTCCTTGATTCTTATCGGCCTCATAGGTCTCTCACTTCGCATGCTCGGCTCAGATGTCAACATCCACCACATTGGCGACATCTTAATCATGATCGCAATCTCGGGACGCTTGTTGCTTTATGTGCGCGGATTGAGCCCGTCAAACTTCCTTTCCGGAACCAATGAAACGTGTCCATCGATCGTTACCGAGACTCCTCGAGACGGCGCGAAACTACGAGGAGCGTGAATGCTCAAAATCAAAGATCTGACAAAGACTTACCCGAGCGGTGTCCAGGCGCTTAAGGGAGTCAGCCTCGAGCTGTCTCCGGGTGTCTTTGGCTTACTTGGACCAAACGGATCGGGTAAGTCAACCTTGATGAAGATACTGGCAACGTTGCTGGAACCTGACTCAGGCACGATCGAGATGAACGACGTTGACTTGATCGCTCGCAAGGATCATACACGCCGGATGTTGGGTTACCTGCCGCAGGACTTTGGTCTTTATCCGACGCTCACGGCGCGGCAGATGCTCGATTATTTAGCGAAGCTCAAGGGCGTTTCAAACAAACGAGAACGCCACGCTTTGATCGAAGCCTTGCTCGAGAGAGTTAATCTTTCGTTAGAACCCACCCAGCCCCTCGGTGAATTCTCGGGGGGCATGCGACAGCGACTAGGTATCGCACAGGCGCTTATCGGCGACCCGCAGCTAATCATCGTCGACGAACCGACGGCGGGACTCGATCCGCAGGAGCGTGTTCGATTTCACAACCTGATTTCTGAAACTGCGGGTGAAAACACGGTGGTGATTCTCTCCACTCACATCGTGTCTGACGTCTCCAACCTGTGCAGCCGCATGGCCATCATTCAAAAAGGAAAAATTGTCTCCGAGTCCACACCGCAGCACGCAGTCGATAAGCTCAAAGACGCGGTGTGGGAAGCGACTGTGCCGCGCGAGCAACTCTCGGCTTTCAAATCTCGATTCAACGTGATCTCTTCCCGGATGTTCGCCGGCCAGGCGCGCCTCCGAGTAATCTCGAAGGACCAGCGTCCGAGCGAAGAGTTCACTCCGGCGATGCCGATTCTCGAAGATTACTATCTCGATCTCGTAAATCAAGCGGCGTAGAACGATTTAGTGGTGTCTTAATTTCCTCTCTGCGTATCTCTGCGCCTCTGCGGTTTATAGTTTTACGGTCTCTTTCTACCGCAGAGGCGCAGAGGATCGCAGAGATACGCAGAGGGAATTAAGGCATCACTACCAACAATTTACCAACGGCAACCCCATGAGAAATCCCTTTCAAACTCCGTTCGCCGCAGTCTTCTGGAACGAAGTGCTGATAAATATGAAACGCGTTGCGCCTTACGCGCTGATGATCCTGTTCAGCGCCAATTGCATATTGTGGTGGGGATGGGGACCAGCCGTGGCGCGTGGTTGGGCCACCAACAGCGACTTTTACATTGCACGGAACATCGGCGGCTTTTCCGCAATTTTGGGCCTTCCGATATTTACCGCCATCATGATGGGCGATGTCGTCGTTAGAGATTTTCGTCTCGGAGTGGATCCACTGATCTTTTCAACGCCGGTTGGCCGCGGCTCATATCTGCTTGGAAAATTCTTCGGCAACTTCTTTGTGCTTGTTTGTTGTCAATCAGCCTTCGTGATCACTTTCTGTCTGCTTCAGTGGGTTCCCTTCCCGCGGATGGTTAAGTTGCCGGTGCAGTTTATCCCTTACTTCAAACACTTCTTCTTCATTCTCGTCATTTCCCACCTGTTTGTGGCGGCGTTTTATTTCGCCGCGGGGACGATTACGCGTAGCGCAAAAATCGTGTATGGCCTCGCTGCATGTTTTTACCCGATTTACATTACGATTGCGCTATTGTTCAAAGGTGCACCAGCAGGGCTGCAATTACTTATTGAACCTATGGGTTTCAATTTGATTTCACTCGCTGATCCATGGCGTCGTAGCGCCACTTTCATCAATCAGTACGTGGTCAGTTACAGCCTATACGCTTACGGCAACCGGGCATGGATAATCATCGTCTCTGCGATCCTTTTATTCATTACCTACCGCAGGTTCAAGATCGATCCGGCGGAGACGACGCGCTCAGGCGAACATTTCACAATCCTGACGCTTCCTCGCGCCCCTGACTCGGTTTCCTACGATTTGGAGAGCATGCCATCGTATGCACCCGTCCACTCAGCGACCGAAGTGCCGGCTGAACGCGATCGAATACCGCTCCCCAGGGTGACTTCAACCGGGGGCCTGGCAACAACACTTTCCAAACTGTTCGCGGGACTCGAGGTTGAGTTTCGACTGCTTACAACTGAGCGGAGTCTCCTTATCCTGGTTCCGCTGGTCCTCTTTTTTTCCGTTTTTGACCTCGCCTTTTTTCGAGTCGATCCTGAGATCTCTTATTCGGTGACGTATGCGAGCGGCACGGCTAAGGCGCTGTTATTGTTCCTGGTGGGCCTGATCATCTTCTTCACAGGCGAAGCGATGCATCGCGATCGAGAAGTGAGGGTCCAACAAATAGTATGGTCCACACCCGCCCCAAACAGCGTCTTGTTACTCTCCAAGTACTTCGCTACGGCGTTGTTGGCATTTTCGTTGCTGGCTGTAGTTGGTGTAATCGCGATCGTGATCCAGGTTTTGAGAGGTCATACGCCGGTTGATTTATCGGCTTACTTCTTCATCTACGGCATCGTAGTTGTGCCGAGCATAATTTTTATGACTGCGTGCGTCGTTGCGATGAATGCTGTGCTGCGGAATAAGTACCTGGCGTACGTGGTAGCTGTTGGCACAGCCGCCGGACTCTTGTATTTGTACAATACTGGTCATAACCATTGGTCTTACAACCCGCTGCTCTATCGTCTTTGGCAGTACTCTGATCTCACCAGCACGACCATACTGACGTACAGACTCTACTGTCTTGGGCTCGCCGTGGCCTTTCTCGCACTCGCACACATTTTCTTCGCACGCAAATAGATGATTTGTGTTCTTTGTGTACACAAAGAACAAAGAAAAGAATTATGAGAGCGACTGGCGTATATCTTCGCGTCGCTGTTCAAAGCCGCGTCCTGATCGTGTGACGGAGAAGTAGTACAACGCGGAATAC
>JBIOUJ010000030.1:0-23818 GCA_044867025.1 Pyrinomonadaceae bacterium
TAATGGTATATCGCACCAGGGGCGACGTGGAAAAGCTTTGCCTCAAAACTCAGCATTTCACTTGGATAAATGTCAGTACCACCTGCGGTAGCGGGTGGGTCGATGATGAGCAAGCAATATTGCTATGGATTTTGAATTCTGGAGGTTGACCCACCCGCTACCGCAGGTGGTACTGACATTTATCCAAGTGAAATGCTGAGTTTTGAGGCAAAGCTTTTCCACGTCGCCCCTGGTGCGATATACCATTAGATAAGGCCTGAAAGGCCGAAATATCACGGGTATTACGCGCTGTCAGCGCTGGACCAGATTTGTTTTTATCTCCCAGGGGCGACGCGCTACGCTTCGCTTCGCGCTTGCCCCACGCCTTTGGCGCTCCGCTTCCACTTTTTGTGCAAAGCCACTCCGGGAATGTTCAGGCGAATGCGATACAAACCCGAGCGAGCGCATAGGTAGAGTGTTTTTCCGTCTGCATCACCCCAAGCCATGTTATGCGCATGACGCGGCGTGATGATGGTTCCGAGATGTTTGCCTTCTGCTGAGATCACCCACAAGCCGCCGGGTGCAGATACGTAGAGATTGCCCTTTTGATCGACTTTGATTCCGTCGAGACCGTCCTCACCCGGCGCGTTCGTGAAATCGAAAAACAATTTTCCATTTTTCAGAGTTCCGTCGGCCTGCACCTCGTAGCGCATGATCGCTTTGTGTTTGTCTCCGATTTCGCCAGCGGGCTCATCGTCTTTGCGCAACTCCTGACCCGTTAATGAACGCGGCCAATTGCCGACGTACAGATACTTCTCGTCCGGCGACAAGGCGATTCCATTTGGTCCCGTGAAGTCCTTGCTCACGAGCCGCAAGACTCCCTTATAAATCGAGTAAACACCACTGAACCCCAGTTGCTTTCGCGGATCGTTGAAGACCTTTGGAAAACCGAACGGTGGATCGGTGAAGAAGAGCGTGCCGTCCGATCGATAAACGAGATCGTTCGGACTGTTAAGGCGTTTGCCTTGATAGCTGTCCGCCAGCACGGTCTGCGTCCCATCGTCATTGTCGCGCACGACGCGATGATTGCCGTGCTGATTGATAGTCAGCCGTCCTTGTGGATCGAGGGTCAGTCCATTTGATCCAGGTTGGCCATACTCCGCGATGTCCGCACCCGAATATCCACTCGGTGTACGAAACACGTCGAGCTTGCCGTCCTGATTTCCGTTCGGCGTGTACTTGTAAATCGTGTTTGCGTTCGGATCGCTGAACAGCAGGTAGCCGCCATCTTTATCGATCCAGATCGGACCCTCAGTAAACCTGAATCCCTCAGCCAATTTGAAGACCTTTGGATTAGGTCCTACGACTTCATCGATCGCCGGATCATTACGGACGACCTCGACATTCACTTCGCTGGGCGTCAGCGCCACTGGGCCAGGTTCGGTCTTAAAGAATGCGAGTCTTGCGTAACGGATGTAAATAAAGTTGGTCGGAGGGTTTGAGAGTGGACCATTGACGCCGAAAATCGCGAGTTGAATCTGTTGACCCGGTCTGACGTTGCGACCTACGACTAAGTGATTCTCCGCGTTCCAGCCCGCAATGACTGATCCACCTGATTGGCCCAGTGCGCGCGACAGCTCGCCGTCAACCCAGATCTCAGCATAGTCGTCCAGCGACGTCTCAAACACAGCGGTAGTTCCGGTCGGATCGAAATCACCGACGCGATCGGGAATCGTTAACTTGATGCGATACCAGTTAAAGCCCAGCCGGCCATTGCCACGGCGCTGATCCAGAGTTGTCGGGCTAATGACTTCCCACTTTAAATCATCGAAATCCGCGCCACCCGCGTGTGGTGTGTAGTCGTAAGTTTTGACTGGTGCTCCCGTCGGCTGCTTGTCTGGTCCAGGACCACGGAATTCAGCTTCGACGATCTTCGCGTCGCTGTAACGCCATTGCCCTTTGACCGCGTTGACCCCTTCGACCGAGCCTAGATCGATCATTGCATCCGGTTTGCCTGTTGGAACGTCGGCTGAGGTCTTGACGGATCCCGATGTATCGAGAGTCAACACTTGCTTGATCGGCAGTTGCGCTTGCGAAGTGACTACCAATACTGCCACTGCCAAAAGTACAAATAGAATTCGGGTTGCCTTCATGGTTTACCTCTCAATCCGCTTAGCGAACCTTAATGGTGTAATACAAAAACTCGCTGTTAACTTCTTTGAACCAATGCGCGGTGTTGTTCGGCACGATGATTACCTGGCCCTTTGACAACTGCCGTGTGACGCCGCCTTCTATTCGCGAGCCGCGAATCTCGTTAGGCGCGATTTCTTTTGCATCTACCGCCGTTCCACCCGTCACAAATGTCGCTGTGCCTTCCATCACGTAAATGATATCGGTGTCGAGGGCATGGATCTCAGCTAATCCAGGCTTATCACGCCGGCTGGTGTGGACCATGTAATTGCGATCGTTGCCGTCCAGCAAAACTGAACCAGTGGAGAAAGACGCGCTCACCTGTTTCGCATCGAAGAAAAGGACAGGTGGTGTGCTCGAAGGCATCGCGTCACTTACTTTCGGTTCCGCAAATACATTTGCGCCGGCAATGGCTAGTTCCTCGTCCTGTTGCGCACTCGCGGCGCCGCTTACACCAACGCCACCTACAATCTGGCCATCGATTGTGATCGGAACGCCGCCCTGTAACGGCGTGAAGTAGGCATCAGGCAGCGCAACCATGGCTGTGCGGCCATTTTTAATAATGTCTTCGAACGCCTTCGTTGGTCGCTTGAAAAGCACTGCCGTGCGAGCTTTGCCGATGGAAATATTCGCACCGGCCGCGAACGTTCCATCCAGACGCTCGAGTGCCATTAGATTGCCCCCATCATCGACTACCGCAATGACGCCCCCGGGTGCGTTATTCTTCTTGGCATATGCAACAGCGCCCGCAATCACCTTTTTTGCGCCGTCAATGGTTAGCGTCTTCTTTTCGACTGTTTGGGCCTTTGTGAACAGCGCGGCGCCCAACACGATCAAAGCCGCGATAGTGATTTTTGATTTCATGATTCTTCTCCGCTATTCAGTTCAGACACGGATAGAAATCGGATTTTTATCCGTGTCATTATGTGGCTTTACATTCCCGCTTCAGGCGTAATCGTGATGCGAAAGAACTCGGCGTTCTTGCCGGCCCAGCGCTCATCCCTGACGCGGTGCACAACGCCATGTTCGTCCTCACCTGTGTTCGGGCCTTTTTGCCGCGGCCCCTGGTTTGGACCAATACCGATTTCTTCATCTTTCTCGGTACCGGCGTCCCACAAGTAAAACTGATTCGTGACATCACCGCTGACGGGCGCGCCTTTAGCGTCGAACAGAGCAATGCCGTTTGCGCCGGGCGCGTAGAACCAATCGTTCGATTGGCCAAACATCTGCGTCATGAAGAACTTCATGCCTGGCATGGCTGTGACGGTGAACTCAAATGACTCACCCGGCCGGATTGGACCAGCGGCCATCGCGCCAACGGGCGTGTTGAATACTCCGTGAAGATTGGAGCTGTGATGCATCGCTTCAAGCGAGGCCACTAATCCCGATGGGTCTCCGTCTTCTGCCTGCATCTCGAGGCCGTTCTTGCGCGCAGTTTTTCCTTCAGTGAAAAGGGCTGCATTCTTGTCGTTTAACACAAACATGCCGGGCGATAACGCAAACGGAAACTTTTGACCGTTCGAAGCCGTCATGCCTTCCGGGTTAGAAATATTCTCTACGCGTACTGTGAATTTGGTTGGTTCAACTTTGCGCGTGGCAGTTGCGACCGTGAACTGGGTCAGGTAGCAGGCAAGCAGTAGCGCCAGACCAATTGCGAACTCTCGACGTTTCATGATTTCGATTCTCCTTTAATGGTTAGCTTCAAAGTTGCACCGAAAGATGCAACGCTGGTTGTTATGGTGATGCAGCTTCGCGCAGGCGACTGCGGGCCACACTTTGAGTCGTTGATAAACTTCCGCCGCCAGCAACATCCCGATAGGCGGCGCGACAAAATAGATCCAGAGAGACATCCAAACCTGTGCGCCAACTGCGGAGCCTAAGGTCCGAGCGGGATTCATACTCATACCGGAGATTGGCGATTCAATCGTTATGTAAGTTGCGACGAGAACGCCGGCGAAGATTCCCGTCCAGCGTGCTAGTCTTTTCGTGTTGGAAACGGTGAGCACCACCGACATCAGAATGAAAGAAATGACGATCTCGGCTAACAAAGCGACGATGGGTCCATGAGGGCCGGGGAGCGTTGTGGCATAGTTAACCGACTGGTGCGCGACTAACCTACCGAGCGTGAGCGATGCGAGCATTACGCCGGCGATACCACCGGCGAATTGAAACAGTGTGTAGAAGGCTGCATCCCACGCTTCTATTTTCCCGAGCCGAAAGAATGTCCACGTCACCGATGGGTTAAAGTGCGCTCCCGATCTCTGGCCCAGTGGCGAAAAGATGATTGCTATTGCCGTTGATCCCATCGCCGTTCCCATCAACAATCGTCGCAATACGCCATCGTGAATTGTTTGAGCTATCGGCGATGATGGGTGGAACAGTAGGACGGTGAAGGCACATGCCGAGAACATGAACACACCTAACTCCAGAGCTTCCATCAAATATTCGGGCCAATGTTTTTTCAGTGCGTCGTTCATATGCTGCTAGGTAGTCGCTGGTAGTTGTCATTCCTTACACAAGGAAGCCACGGATTGAACGGATGAAGACCGATCAGGACAGATCAGAAAAATTTCCGTGTAATCCCTGTCTAATTATTTTGTTGAATGAAGAAGCTGCCGGAGGAATTTGATCTGTTTTAGGTAGCGCGCGCACCACGCGCAAACCAGCAGATGTAATCTAAGCTGCAACCACTCCCGAAGCCCGAGCGAGCGTTCCAGCGATTCGGACATCAATGGAACCATTTTCCGGCACGGCTGGAGCGATCGCAGAAGCCATCGTCTAAATACTTTTATTAACGCTTTCAAGCTTTCCTTTTCATTCGATCACGAGAACTGAATTTAAGCCGCCATAATTGTTAGGCGCTTGCATCCCGTTGCTCGGATCTTCAATCCAACGCCGGCCGTTGATGATGAACTTGTATTCGAAACGCCCGGCTCGTGGAACGTCGATCTCTGTGAACCAAAGACCGGACTCATTTCGTTTGAGCGGTGTAGCGACGTGGCTCCACCCGTTGAAGTCGCCGGCAACCGAAACGCTGTATGCGCGATCGTCGTGAAAGACAAACATCAGTCGGCCATTCTCGATTCGAGGCGGTTTGCATCCCACACCGTTTAGCGCGTGATGTTCAGTTCTTGCTAGTTCCACGGCACGCTTCGCGTTCACAACCCCATAACCTTGCCGAATCACAGACTTCGTCACAATACGATCAGCTGTGGACACCAGAATGTTTTTGATTGCGCCTGGCGTTAACCTTGGATTCGCTTGGATCATTTGGGCCACTACCGACGCTACAATCGGGGCCGCGAAGGATGTTCCATCGACGTGCTGGTAATGCGTAGCTACGATCTTCTCTTGCTGCAACGCCCCCTCGACATACGCTCGAATTCCCGCCGCATCTGAGTTCGCGACTTGCTGAGGGAGCTCGGCTGCTTCTTTCAGCTCGCGCGCGAGATCTCGAAGTTCATAGTCCACGGCAGCAGCCAGGCGCGATAACGCCTCAGCTCGTTCATAGAATCTGGTTGCCGGCAGAATGGGAGCGGCTACCCACATCGCGGGCGCGACGATTTCCGGTTTAACTGTTCCGTCCGCAGTGACACCAAAATTTGAGTGATACAGATCGAGTTCAGTCCCGTTCAACCGGTTGTGATCTGTGTACCCACCTACCGTGATCACTGAGGGCGAGTTAGCGGGCGGAATAGAATGACGGCCCTCGGCTCCTGAGTTGCCGGCCGCTGCGAGTACCGTAATTCCCTGACTGATTGCCTCCTCAGCAGCCTGGTCCACAATGCTTCTCGAGCAGGGAATATCCTCGTCTCCTCCTAGAGATATGTTGAGGACCCGGATGTTGTAACGCGCACGATTGGCAATTATCCATTGAATGCCTTGTGCGATATTTTCTTCAGTTATACGACCGCGTTCACTTACTTTCACCAGCACGAGTTTCGCTTCATGGGCCAACCCGCGATATGTGCTATTACAGAGCTGTCCGTTACCGGCAGCGACAACCGACGTCTGCGTCCCGTGCCATTGCCAGGACTCTACTGGCGCAGTAGAAAACAGATCGCGCCGCTCTCCGGTCAGATCTTCGTAAGTGACAACGCGGTTCACGGGTGTTATGAGATCCGGATGCGGAGAAAATCCCGAATCAAGAAAAGCCACGGTCACGCCTTTGCCTGTATATTCCGGATTTGCATCTAGCCTAACCGGCGTCGGTATCACACCAAACCGATTGGGTGCGTGTTGATGATTGTGGTTGGACGAATCCATAAGGCGTCTGAAAGACAAACCGCTCCTCTCCTGCACAGTGGTCGCAAGTGGGCTATCGAACCTTACAAATCTGTTTAGTTTTGGTTTGTGAGGCGGCGGCGAATTCGTTCCCGTGCCTCGTTTGAAAGACCAGCACCTGAGATGAAGTCAGGAGGCTCGTTGGCTTTGGCACGAGCTGTTTCGCGGATAATGTGCAGATGTTCCATGTACCACTGGCACCACGCACAAATCCATATATGAAGCTTTAGGTTGATTTGCTCTCGCAGGCTTAGCGATCGCTCCATTGATTGTGAGATCTTTTCGACAGTCTGCTGACAAGTCGGCAACCTACGCAGGAGCCAATAGCGAATCGAGTGCTTCAGTTTGTCGTAGAGTTTCAGCGCCATATCACTGTTCGCGTCGGAACCAGTTTAGCTCAAGACAGTTGCGCAGGTGCAGCCGAGCGCGATGAAGCATAACCCAAAGATTGTTCACTTTGATGCTCAAAATCTCGCAGATCTCTTCGCTTTTCAGACCATCGACTTCACGTAGCGTGAAAGCACTGGCAGTTCGTTGCGGCAAGGGCGAGAGGCAGTCGGTATATACTTTCCAGAAGTCACTACGCTCGATCAGCTCTGCCGGCGTTGCATGCCATTCATTTGGCGCGTAATTGTTATTCCAATGACCTTGCCACGGCTCGGGCCGTTCAAAAAACTCGCGGTGCTCGGGACCTTCATCAGATTCTTCACCGAGGGGAGCCTCCCGCGTTGCGCGCCGAAAATGATCGACGATTTTGTGTTTCAGAATCCCGACGAGCCAGGTGCGTTCCGAGGCGCGCCCCTGAAATTCTTTGTAAGCTTTGAGTGCTGCGAGAAAAGTCTCTTGCACGGCGTCTTCCGCGGCGGTACTGTCGCGCAGTCGAAAAACCGCATACTTGAAAAGGTAATCGCCGTGGTCGTCCAGCCAACGACCAGGATCGGGAGATTCATCGGAGAACTTGCCCTGTGGAGCGTTCATACCAATGCGAACTTCATGGACCAGTAGAGTAGTGTATACACTGGTCTGTAGCAAATCATCGCGTGATCTACTAATGATTAACTTGTAGTTGACCAATGGCTATGAGCACAAAAACCTGTCGAGATTGTGGCAACGTGCTTGAGCAAAACGCGCGCGGCTGTCCGAGGTGCGCGATGAATATGGAAGCCGAAAACATGATCGACCGACTCATATGGCGCCGTTTTGTTCCATGCGTAATCCTGGTGGCTTTCGCCATCGTTGCTTTAGTTTATTTTTTACGCTGAATCGCGAAACAAGCGAAACGCAGCCCGAGGCTCGAATTGAGCCCGAGATGCGAGTCGCCTTTTCGAAAGAAAGTAATTAATTCCCACCTGCTTGCATTCCCGCCTGACCGACAACCAGATTCTCGAGGCTGCCGCTGAACGTAACGCTGACTAACTTCTGATCCATACCTGCGAGGATCGTCTGAACTTCAGTACCGCGCGCTTTCTGATCACGCTTCTCGAGTCTGGCCGACGTCTTTGCGATCAGTTTCGCACCTTTGAAGATCGACAACTCACCAGACTGATCGTCAAATACGACTTCATACTTGCCCTTCTTTACAAGCGTACTGTTCACTTTTGTGTCCGCCGAGAAAGCGAAGTTCGACTTCCTCGTATTACCGAACGCTGTCGTACCTGCCAAAGTGACGAGCAGGCATGCAACCATTAAACCGTTGATTAGTAACCTCATCCCAAATGCTCCTTTGTTTCTCAGTTTCGGCTCAATCAAGTCGCCGTTACTCTCATTTGTCGTGCTGAATTGAGAAAACTTACAACGGCGCACTTCCGTCGGGTATGGAGAAGCTAGATGGCCTCGTTGTTGAAATGATCCCTCGTTCGTTTGCGCAGAAGGTAAGCAATGATCACGCCGACTATGGGGATACCGATGGCGGCTCTTGGCTCTGTGCCGGTAATGACGTTGACCACATCGCCGCAAAGATTCACAACCAACATCAGAACCGCGAGCCAATATCCCCAGCGCCGGCCCCGCCACAACCCAATCGCGGTGAAAGTGCAAGCGATGCAAACAGCAATCATAAGCACTATGGCCGCCGAACCGATACGAGTGAATCCTGTCCGCGCGTTAGGGTTGAGCCTCCAAATCGGCTCCAGAAAACTCCCAGGAAATGTGAGAGACACCGCCGAAATGAAACTTGCACACGTACCTATGGCGAATAGCAGAACTAGGGCGATAACTCCGAAAGGTCGTGTCTTGGTCATTCTGGGATTGCAAAGGTACAGCTCAAAATTGTGCGATAAACGGGATCAGAACGCACGACGCGCGAGGAATGGAAACGGAGCAGCTTGAATTCGGAGCTGACGATGTTGCGGTATGGAACCACGCTCATTTCTCTTGTGGCCGGATTCTCGATGGGCCACTAATGTAACCATACTTGTTCGCTGAATGCGGATGGGGTTGCGATTAAGGAATGTCCTCTCCGTTCTCAATTACTCGAATCGGCTCGTCGCAGAGATCGAATACCAAACTATGAAACTCCACTTCGAACCAATCCAGAAACATCTTCAGGTTCCGTTTCTGTGGCCAAGCAGTTTCATCCGTCCACCATCCTGCCAGTTGTTCCTCGAAAAGTAGGTCGTAATACGATTCAAGCAGCTCCTCCTGATCGGAATCGTCCCAAAGCTCTGGAATGAGGTAAGCGGTTGAGTCCTCAGCCAACTGCTCCAGAGTAAAATTCTTATCTTCATCATCGAGCGCCTTACCCCAATCAAGAAATGGTTGTTTAGGCCTCAAGATTACCAACGAACGATTGATTTCTGACATGCTTCCTCTCGTGTTGAGGCTAACGCGTTAGCCGCTATGTTCGTTCGGACGCCTTTGCATCTCGCTCCAGGCATGAAACTCCGAAGGTCGTAGCCTGAACCTCGCGAAATTTCCTTCGTGGAGATTCTCAAGATCATTGATCGTCATCCGAACAAAATCATCCAGGTGTTCAGCCGGCACATGTTCGCGAGCAAACCTCGTTACTGCTTCAACGGTTGGAGCTAGTCCGCCACGAACAATGGTGCCCACTACCTCCCTCAGTTCATTCCGAAACTTGACTCTAAACTTGTCAGGCTCTCCCAGTGATTGTCGCACTAACCGACGTGCGCTCGCTCTGTAGCCTTCGCACGAGCCGTCGCACCTCAGCACCTGATGGTGATAGAGGGACGTACATTTCTTCTATCTCGGCCGGCTTGGGCAAAAGGTAAATCGTTGATGGTCCGGCGCCGTTATTGATGAGCCTTCCAGCTCGAATGAGCGCAGATAAGCGCCGTTGGAGGGGGCGGCGACTGACTTCCCCTGTAAGTCGACGGAGCAACTCCTCGATACCGCTGGGTTGTTCGCAACGTGATTGATCAATCGTTCATCTAGTTCAATAGGTGGCTTCCTAGACCTATTTCGTAATAATCCCTGACGTGGGAGTCCAAATAGAAATGCTGGCACCGATTAACTCGAATCGCGCCACCGAATCTTTACTAAAATGGCGCGATTCAGGTTGATCGCGCCATTTATAGAGGTAATAAAGTGGCGCGATCTATTTGTACCAAGGCAAAAGACTGGAGTTCACGTCTGATTCTGGTCAGAAATAATGGATAGTTATTCTGACAGAATTGGGCGTTCTTGGTAGGAGCTGAAACACGAAATAGCATCGAGAAGGGCCGAGCGTGCACAATATGAGCCTGTTCACAATACGTGAACACACACATAATGTGAACACACAAAGCGCTGTTGGGTTTTCCAGGCCGCGAGAAGTCCAGCGTCACCTGGTTGTCATAAGCCCGTTTGTTCTAATGCCTTCGAGATGACTCGCTACCATTGTCGACTGCTTTCGCTTTCGCACTACACCACGTAGCGGATCACTGACGAAATCCATGCTCCAGCGCTGATGTGGTCCAGTCAGCAGCGGACGCTGCTGACGATGCGCCGCGGTCCTGTTGCGCTTACTTCTTAAATTCAGCCCTTCTTCATCAGTCTCGGCTCGAGTCAGTTCACGACGACCACGACGCCGCTGGTAAGGCGTTCAGCATCTAACGCAGTTTTTACTCGTGAACGCAATTACTCCAATGACTTTCTTGCAAGGGCCTTGGATTACCTGGTCGTCCACGCGGTACGACCAGGGTGAAAGAGCCCACACACCTTGCACAGAAAAACAGACGTTTGGTAGGCAGAGCTGAGGCTTCTATACCCGGGCCTAGATGAATCCTCTTCTACTGTGCGAAGCAAATGTCAGCGGTGATTTCTGTTTCATACGGACCCACAGAAGGATCGCCAATCGGTTTGAAGATTAGGAAAACGATCCCCGTTGCGCCGCTGAAGCGCCCGGTGCTTGTAGCAGGATTGATGTGACCCCACTCACTCCCGGCACCCGTTAACAGACTTTGTGTAGTTACAGGACTCGACTTCAGTTGACCGTGACTCGTCGTGATGGTTAACTCAGTCGTGTATGCGACCACATTGGGGTCAGGCGTAAGTACAAAGCCAGCGAGGAAGTTAATCGAGTCCTGAATGGTTCCATCCAACAGGCCGGAATTCGTAACCGGCCCTGAGACGATACCGCTGGCTGGGTCGAAAGTTTGGACACTATGGCCCTGGATCTTTTTGCAGTCGCTATTCGTTGCAGCAGTCGGTGTTGCATTTCCGCGAACTCCCAGAAAGCTTCTCGCTGATTGTGCTGACGTTGTTGGTTCAATCAACAAACCAAATGCGAACGAGGTGCCTAAGAGCGCTGCCACTATTCTCATCTTTGTATTCATGACGAATTTCTCCTTCTTTGGATGGTGGTTTGTTTGGCAGCTAGTTGCAGGCCTACCGTTCGCGCCGTGGCGCGAGCGACAAGAACTGTGGTACGACAAAAAGGCTGTAATCTCGATGGGAGGTCTCTTCATCACGACCTCCTCCTCAGCGTGGTCTGCACCGGCAACGCTGTCCTATAATTCTTTCTCACGTTTGAGAACCGAACGTTGAAGCTCAAATTCACGGCGGACAATAGGCCGCAATCAACGGCGAAGTAACGAAGAAACACCTAAAGAACACCGAAAAAGCCACGAAAGTCACTTCTTCAGTGGTTCCTATGAGGCCTCTCGATCCAAATACGCTCTCGTTCGGCCATTTCACGTTAGATCTAACGCGTGGCTGTCTTATGCGCGGTAGTGAAGAGGTCAAGCTGCGTCCGAAGTCGTTCGAAACTCTCCGGCACTTAGTCGAGAACAGCGGCAGGTTGATCACCAAGCAAGAGTTGATATCGGCTGTATGGCCCGATACTTCGGTGACTGACGACTCACTGGTGCAGTGTCTTATCGACGTCAGGCGCGCGTTGGGTGAGGACGCTCAACAAATAATCAGGACGGTTCCTCGACGCGGATACATCTTTGATGCGGAGGTGAAGCTCAATCATTCGAACGCCCGCGAGCTGGTTTACCAGGACGAAGTCGAACGCGTTACCGTAACTGAAGAGGAAAACGAACCGCAAACGCAAAGGCCGCCGCACCGGCACCGACGTTGGGTCGTGCGCTTAACAGCAGTGGTCCTGGCTCTCGTAGCCTTCGCAGGAGTGATTTGGTTGTTGAGGCCAAAGCGTTCTGCGCCCTCGTCGCGCATCACGACCCTCGCTGTGTTGCCGTTTAGATCACAGGTTCCGTCTAGTCAGGATGATTATCTCGGCTTGGGAATGGCGAACGAGATCATTACAAAGGTTAGTCAGTCCGGTTCAATGACAGTGCGTCCGACCAGCGCGGTCCGCAAATACACCACCGAGGACATTGACGCTTTACAGGCCGCGCGTGAGTTACAAGTCGACGCTGTACTGGACGGCACGTATTTGCGCGTCGGAAACCGACTGCGAATCACTGTCAATCTGCTTAGAGTCAGCGACGGCGTTTCTTTGTGGGCGCAGAAGTTCGATCAAGAGTTCACCGACATTTTTGCCATTCAGGATCGAGTTTCACAGCAAGTTGCGCAACGCCTTTGGTCGAAACTGAGCCCGGCTCAACAGGCGCGACTAGACAAGCGTCCCACCTCGAATCCGCTGGCCCTTAGCTATTACGCGAAGGGTATGTATCACTTCTACAACATCGGTCCTAATAGTAGTAGTCGATCTGACGCGCAGTTGGCAGTGGAACTTTTCAAGAAGGCGATTGAATTGGATCCGGAATATGCGTCGGCTCACGCTCAACTGGGTTACGCATACACCTTAATGGCGGTATTTCAGGAAGATAATCCGGCGCTGGTCGAGCGGGCAAAACAGGAGTTAGGGGTTGCTGAAAAGATCGATCCACAGCTAAGTGAAGTTCACCTGGCGCGTTACTACATTTCATTTAGCCAATACGAAGGATGGTCGGTTGATGGGGCGATGCGCGAGTTGCGTTTGGCTCAGCAGCTCAATCCAAATGTAGGACATGCTGAGTTACTGGATTTCTATTCACATATCGGCCTCGAAGATGAAAGTGCGAAGGAGTTTGCAATGGCGCTGGCACTTGATCCAAACAACGACGAGGCAAAGAGGTTCTACGTCAATTCTCTGTTGATCGGCGGCCGCGGTGACGAAGCCCTGGAGGCAAGTTACAGGTTCCTCAATAAGGAGCCGGACGTTCGTTATCTAGTAGAAAAAAGAATGGTGAAAGAGGCGGAAGCACGAGTGACTCAGGAGTATGAAAGGGATCCAGACGCCATTTGGATATTGGTTTATCAGTCTCTCGTTAAGGCTTTGCAGGGAAAACACAAGGAAGCGCAAGCAGCGGTGGCGACAATTCTTTCGCAGGAGCGCCGATATCGAGGGTATCACCACGACACTTACAACATTGCACGCATCTACGCACTCGGAGGAAAGAAGACGGAAGCGCTCCACTGGTTGCGGGTCACAGTTGCTGAGGGTTTTCCGCATTATCCTCTCTTCGCGCGGGATCCGTTCCTTGATTCAATTCGAAGAGATATCGAGTTCGCTCAATTTCTCGAAGAGATGAAGCGAAAGTGGGAAGGGTATCAGCGAGAGTTTACTTCCCGTGAGGGCCTCGATACCACATCGGCGGAACCGAACACGATACGCTTGATGGTGGCAACCCCAGACGAGAAAAAGCGCCAACGACGTGCGAATGATTTGGCCGCTCCTTTCGCGATGTGAACCATCGAGCGCTAGCAAGTGATTGTCCTCACTTGGTTATGCCGGGTGTGGACTATATTTACTTGTCTCTCGACTTCTTTGTTGTTTGGGCGGTCACTTTCTTCGGACTAGGCGTACCTGATTTCGCGGACCCCTGAGCCTTGCGACCCTGGTCCGGTTTGGCTGCCTGCTGGAACGTCTGTTCTTTGCCTCGTTTAGGTTGAGTGCCGGTTGTGTTCGGGCTTTTACCTCGGTCGCCTCCCTGGTTCATATTTTTTGCTCTCCTTTACTCCAGACTTTTTTCCATGCTCAATCAAAGGATCTAGCAACTGGAAGGCCAATATTTCAGGGCTGGTGAAGCGAAGGATGGACCACCTCTTGTTCAACAGCGGCTTCTCAGATCGTTCGGCATTACTGTTGCCCGCTGATCGTCACGTAAATTGTGTTTGTCGACCATTCTGCGACTACTAACTGGTTGTCGTCACGTGGACTTTGAACATCTGTATGTTATGTGTACGCAGTGTGCAGGACACTGAACCACTATTTAGTTTACGGAGGGCTAAATGGCGAATAAGAATCGTAATCGACTCAACCAGCCGCCCACAGGAGAGGGCAAGAAACAAAGCCCACGCTCCGGCGAGGCGAATAAGCTGCATAAGCGCGCCGAGGTGCTGCAAGCCGGTCAGCACGAACAAACATTGGCACTGCGGAAGAGGAGGAGTCCTTAGGATCTCAATCCGTAAATCCGAAGCGACCTAAAGCAGGAAGGTAGCTTGAGATTCCCGGCAGAAATCTTTTCGTAGTTATGTGGAGCTGCTAGCTGTGCGAGCATATCCGCATCGTCTCCTCCAGAGGAATGAGGACATCTTGGCCTTTGCCTCGAATTGAGTTCAACCGCAAAGGCGCTCCTACTTACAAATTACCTAGCGGACTCTTAGCGAAGATGAGAAAAGATGAGGGACTTAGTGTTTTGGAAAAATCGGCGTAAGGCATTGCTGCGAACCTCAACACACCGTCACAAGTCAATCATTCCGCCTGATTATCCTGAATGCTTCAGCGAAGAGACGGGGCCTATGCGAATTATCTGCCAGGATTAGACTCAATACTGGAACGGATTGCGTGGAATCAGGCCGCTGCTAGCTGCTCCACCCTAGATCCGAGTGTTGCATTGACTGGATGGTACCGACATCTTCGTCCATGAGGGAACGCGCGGGTCGTGTGCAAGTGCCTCGCGTAGTTCTGCGCGTACTGCTTCTCTGTATGTGAGGTTTTTCAGGTCACTTCACCGCCTCAAGCCGACAAACTCACCAACCGGAGTAATCTGGTAGTTCTCTCAACTTCTCGTCGGCGTGTACGCGGGCCAACTTTTGGGCTCGTTCCTTGATGCCCAGCAACATCTTGCGTTCCATGATGAAATGGGCCGGTTCAAAGACAACTCGCCATAAAAGGAAGTTGAGGATTGGGTTCTTCAGGTCGGGGTTATAGTCACCCTGAGATCGGATGATCAAACGCGTCCTTTTCTCATCAATTGGTTGAAGAACGAACGCTCCCCAACCTTTGAGCACAATCGCACGGTGAGGCTCAATGGCAGCTACCTCCACCGGCGGGGCCTTGGGATGAAGCCACACCTTGTCGCCGACATTGAGTTCCTGCCATTCCGGGACGATTTCATCAGCATTGTGCATGTGGCAGCCAACCAGATTCTCGAGCCAGGTGTAGCTGTAGAATCCACCACATGTTTGGCCCATCTGGACCAACCACGGCCAAATGTCAGCCGCAGGAGCATCAATAGTGACTGCGTGAGTCGCTTTCAGTTTGGGACTCGGCGCTAGTTCATCGCCTATCAAGTGCTGATTCACCTCTTCGTCCGTTGCACCCCAACCCAGGTGCCATGGACGGATACCCAAAGCGTAAGCGGCCACTGCGCCTGCGCCGGCGATTGCTAATCCAGCACCCACTTTTTTCAAATCTTGATTTCGCATTCCTTAATCCTTGTGCAATGCGTGTGCCCGCAACCGGTCTGCTCACGAACTTATAAAATCAACCATGAATGCGCTCCTTGACGCACTTGACTGCGGTTTTTTCCGCAAGCCATGAGCCGCAGACAGGCGCGCTCAGTTTTACATCGAGAGCACCGGTGCAACACCTCGCTTGAAACACTTGTTGGCGTACTTTCCAGGGCAACGCCAGCCAATCCCTCTAACACTCAAATCAAGTTCAAAAACCGATGACGTCGCTGTTTGTGCACTGCAATCCAAAAACTTATCATCGGGAATTCCTGCTCTTCCATTGGATAAAGAATCAGGAACGCTCGAGGTTGGTAATCCACTTGTGATGATGGGGTATCCATCCGGGCCTGACAGGTTATTGGCTTTGTTGCCGGAAAAGGAAGCAGTGGGGTTAATGAAGGAGTATGGCGTCTCGCTCACCAGTCTGCTCGAGCAACTTGCGAAACGTAAACTAATCAGACCGATGATGACGCAGGCACACATTAGGGATATGTATAAGAATAGAATCATTGTCGGTGCGATGACCACCCAAGGTTCGTCCGGCACACCGATGTTTGGGGAGAGGGGAAAGGTGGTCGGGGTGACGTTCGCATCTCTTGCCGACGACCCGGCGGCAAATTTTGCTGCCGGTATCCAAAAGCACAATTAGTCATCTCTAATCTAAAAACTTTGCTTCGGTTGTGGGGGGCTGTCAGAATCACTCGACGGAGGTCTCTTATGTTCAGGAAACTGGTCACAGTCTTACTTGTTGCATTGATGATAAATCTAGCCGGCGTAAGGCTCGCCTATGCTGACTCAAGAGAAGAGAAGCAGGCTCGCTTTGCCGAAAAGATCAAAGCAAATCTACTAAAACTCGGTACGGGTGAGCCGGCTCGAGTGAAAGTTAAGCTTCGGGATCAGACAAAGCTCGAGGGCTACATTAGTGAGGCGGGTGAAGAAACTTTTACTGTCACAAACCGGAAGACAGGAGTGGCTACTACGGTGGCCTACCCGCAGGTAAAAAGCATTCAGGGCAACAACCTCTCGACAGGCGCGAAGATAGCGATCGGTGTTGGTATTGCCGCGGCCATCATTTTTATCATCCTGTGGTTCACAACTGGACCCGGCAGTGACTAACCAGGCCGACAAAGAAGCCGGAATTTTACCGGGCGCACGCTATACTCAAGACCATCTGGTTCTTCTCTGCGATCTCTGCGTATCTCTGTGATCTCTGCGTAACTGTAATCGCGAGCGCTTTGCCTCAAAAGTCTCTTTCATTCATACCAGGCTTTAGCCTGGTGGCTTGTGCAGGCAATTACTCAGAAACCGTTTCAACGGTTTCCTGCGGGAAAGAATGGCGAACCGTTGAAACGGTTTTCTGCTTTAGTGTTACGTTTAGTCACCAGGCTAAAGCCTGGTGTGAATGATAGAGACTTTTGAGGCAAAGCCAATCGCGAGAATATTTAACGCAGAGATCACAGAGATACGCAGAGATCGCAGAGAAACCCTATCCCTCCGTGCACGAGGAACAACGGTGCGACACTCATAGCACAAAAAGCCAAATCATTGATCGAGACTAAAGAACTTCTCTTCTTTGATTTGATTTTTGTGAAACCGCGCGCGCCCCAGTATCTCTTTGACATTCGCAATCATCTGCGGGTGACCACACGCGTACGCAACCGAGTTACTATGATCAAAGCCAAGCCGGTCAGCATGCTTGCGCATAATGTCCTCGATTCGACCGGTTTCGCCCTTCCAACTCGGTTCTGCCCAGGGCCTGCTGACGGTTGGTATGTACGTCAGCCATCCGGTGCGTGACAAATCCTGGAGCTCGCCGCAATAAGTACCAAAATCCGCAGATTGGCTTGCACCATGTATCACGACAAACTGATGGTTGGAGGTTGCTCCGCGCTCCCGTTCAATTTGTTCAGTTCTCAGGATACTGACAAACGGCGCCACGCCTGTGACTGTAGCGAGCATCAGGTGGTGTGTGACGGTTGTATCCAAAGTTAATTGGCCCACAATGCGCCGTCGGACCAAAATGCTGGATCCCAACTTCAACTCCCACAACTTTGGTGTAATGTTGCCGCCTGGTACTAATTCGATAAAGAACTCGAGGAATGGATCATGAGGCGACGAGACGATCGAGTAAGGGCGTGCGACCACATCACCATCAATGGCGACGCCAATAGTTGCATACTGACCTGCGGTGAAGGAAAGTCGTTCCGCCACCCGAAAACGGAGTATTGCGAGACTCCCCGATACGTCCCTTCTTTCGATTAATTCCGCTGGGCATTGACTAGCTTGCACCCCGCTTAGAACTCTCGTCATCAGATCTGCTCCAATGCGATCTCTAAATCGTTGATGATGTCGTGCCAGTCCTCCAGGCCGAGCGAGAGTCGGATGCCACCCGGCTCGAGTCCTCGGGCGTGCTTCAGTTCCGCCGGTAACGCCGAGTGCGTCATTGAATAAGGTTCTTCGATCAGAGTGCGGATCTGTCCGAGGCTAACCGCCAACGTAACACTGTAGGCATGGTTTGCAATGTAATCTATGAAACGGTCGGCAGCCTCTGTGGCCGCCTTTTCCTCACCTTTCAACACAAAATAGACCATGCTTCCGGGGGCAAATTTGCCGTCATAACTTGTCATCTGCCGGCGAGCGAGTTGGTACTGCGGGAATGTCTCCAGCCCTGGATAGTGAACGGATGCCACCTTGGGGTGCCGCTCCAGAAATTGAGCCACTCGGGTCGCAGATTTTTGCTGATTAACCATGCGTGTTGCGAGGGTAGGTAATCCGTAGACGAGAATCGACCAGGCGCTTTTGGATGAAAGCACACCACCAAAATCTTTGCGATACATCAAGAGCGGCGCATGATACTTGAGTGGTCCAATCACGGCTCCTCCCATGTCGGTGCCAAAGCCGCCAATATCTTTGGTCAGGCTGTGGACCACGAAATCGGCTCCGAGTGCCAGCGGCCTCTGGCAATAAGGCGTGGCGAAGGTGTTATCGACAATCATCAGCAGTCGATCCTTCTCTCGTTCTCCGGGTCTGGCTTCATCCATCCAGCGACGAACCAACGCGATGTCGATTAGATCCATCGTGGGATTCACAGGAGTTTCAAAATAAACCACACGTGTGTGTTTGGTGATTGCTGCTTTGAAGCTACGCTCATCTCTCAGGTCTGCAAATCTCGTGGTTATGCCGAACCGGGGCAGCCAGTTTGTCAGCAGGCTGTAGGTACAACCGTAAAGAGTGTGATGCGCGACGATCTCAGTGCCGGCTTTGTTGGTGATACCCAGGGTCGCGCTGATGGCCGCCATTCCCGTCGCGAATGTAACCGCGGTTTCGCCGCCCTCGGCATAGGCCAAGTGTTCCTCGAGCATGCCGCGGGTTGGTTCGTCCAACCGCTCATAAATGTAAATCGGGACATGCCCTTTAACATCCGCTTCGTCTGAAGCAAATTCCACAAAACCCTGTGCGCCTCGATGCACTGAGCCCAGCCGGTAGGCGGCCGAAGCCGAGATTGGCGGAACCAGGTGGTGGTCAAAGTCCCAATGTTTGCTTTCGTGATTACCGTGGATCAGGTGAGTGCGTAGGCGGTAGCTCTCTTTCGTCGTGCGATGCTGCTTCTTCATGTGACTGTCCTTCGCCTAACTTCAATTAGGTGCGCTATGCGAGCGCCCAGTGCTGGTTTGGCCCAATACCATGAAACTGCCATTAACATTAGCGAACCGGTTGTCAGCCATGACATGTCCTCACTCCACACAAATCGAGTATTGCGATGTGCAATGCGTGTGCCCGCGACAGGTTGGTTGGAACTCAGAGAAACAAGCATGAATGTGTTCGTTGACGGCACTTGAGCTGTGGTTTTTTCCGCAACCAAAGGGGACTTTCCACAATGACAATTGCAGGGAGTCAATCAAATGCATGACGACCTGATGCGGATGAAGTCGTTCATTGAGACTGGAAGAGTTCCACATGATGCGTGGTCCCATCTCCCTCCAGCATCTGCCACAACTTGAGGCCTGGCGCGGATTGGTGAAATGACGCCGTATAGACACCGCTATCGAGCGCGGTTCTTGTTGATAGACTAATGTATCTTATTGGTTACCGTGGCCGAACGAGTAGAAAACGAGACCTTCTGTGAACGCGTGGTAGCGGCCGCGAGTATCCGGTCTGACAAGATTGCGATGATGGTAATCGGGCCGGAGGAGACGGAGAGTATTACCTTCGGCTCAATGCTAGCTCAGGTACGCAGCATCGCGTACCGCCTCAGTCAGGAGAAGATCGCTTTCGGAGCCCGTGTCGCGCTTATCGGTGAAAACCACCCCAACTGGGCCATCGCTTATCTGGGAATCATTTATCGTGGTGCGGTGGTTACGCCAATGGATCCGGCGGCAACGGTCCAGGCACTCGGCGCCTTTCTCAAAGGTTCTGAAGCGAAGCTCGCGTTTGTTTCACCTGCTTCGGTCGATAAGTTTCGCGCTGCCTGCGAGCTAATAGGTAACAACATCCCTGCGGTTGCTCTTCGCCCCCTAGCAGAACCAGATGGCATGGCCCGTTTTGAAGACTGGGCCGAGACGCCGACGCCGAAGGAATTCAACGAAACTCCACCTCCTGCTCGCGCCGATGATCTCGCACTCCTCATGTACACGTCAGGTACGACCGGCGCTCCCAAGGCGGTGCCGCTTACGCATGGAAATATTTATGCGGAGAGTGACAAGGTTCAGGAAGTGATGCGTATTAGCGATCAGGAAGTGGTCGTAAGCCTGTTGCCGCTATTTCACGCCTATTCGCAGATAGTGAATCTCTGGCTCGCTACGACGGTAGGTGCGCGAGTGGTCTATCTCACGGAATTAAGTAGTGCCGGAATTGAACGGGGCTTGAGAGAGAGTGGGGCGACTGCGCTCGTTGGCGTGCCGCGAGTCTGGTATCTCTTTCACAAAAAGATCTGGGATGCTGTGCAGGCCCGCTCCTGGCCCATGAGGATGATGTTTCACCTCATGCTTGCCGCCAATGGGTGGCTCCGTGATTGGTTTGGTTTGAATGCGGGGCGATTGTTCTTCAAACCTATTCACCGGTCTTTTGGTAGGAGACTGCGATTGGCGGTGTCGGCAGGAGCGAGCTTCGACGAAGATGTCGCGAGGGATTTTCATCGTCTGGGTTTCACAATTCTCCAGGGGTATGGTTTGACCGAGACCAGCGGAGCCGCAACGGTCACGCGCTTCGAAGACAACAAGATCGGATCGGTCGGGACGCCACTCAACGGTGTTGAAGTCAAGATCGATCAACCTAACGAGGAGGGAGTCGGCGAAGTCGTGATCCGGGGTTCGATTGTGATGTCGGGCTATTATCAAAACCCCGAAGCTAACCGCGATGCATTCACTAGTGATGGTTGGTTTCGCTCCGGAGACCTCGGACGGTTTGATAAACAGGGACACCTTTACATCGTTGGCCGCCAGAAAGACGTCATCAAATTACCTTCCGGCAAAAACGTTTTCCCTGAAGATGTTGAGGCCCATTACGAACGATCGCCCTTCGTCAGCGAAGTGTGCGTGATTGGCGTACGAGACGAATCAAGCGAATTCAAAAGAGCGGAAAAGTTGCGTGGTGTGGTAGTGCCCAACTTTGAATATCTCAAAGCTCAACACATCGGTAACGCGCGTGAGTGGGTGGTTTGGGAGTTGGAGAATCTGGGCAGGGAACTGCCTGAATACCAGCGCGTGCATGATTTTGTCTTGCGTGCCGAGCCTTTACCGCGTACCTCTACGCGCAAATTAAAGCGGTTTGAAGTGAAAAGCCGGCTCGAAGAACTGGAACACCACAAAGGTAAGAAGCGAGAAGCAAAGCCGGTTCAATTCAGCGAGGCAGAGCAAGCGTTGATGGATTCTGTTGCAGGACGAGCAACGGTCACGGCAGTGAAACAGCATAACCATGACGTTGAGTTGATTCATCCGCACATGCATTTCGAGATCGATCTCGGGCTCGACTCTCTGGCGCGCACTGAATGCTTTGCAAGCGTCGAACAAGCACTAGGTATCGAACTCGAGCCTCAGGATCTCAGTACCATTCAGAGAGTCGGAGAACTGGTCCAACTTGCGAGTTCAAAACTTGTTGGCGGCGAAGGAGCACAGGTAACGGCCGGCGCGGAGTTTCGCTGGCAAAAGGAATTGGAGCCAACGCCTGAGACACTGCCGGATGTCGAACAGCTTCTAAAACGCAAGACCGCAGTAGTGCTATTCGCTTACCTCGTGTTGCGAATCATTCGAATCGCGGCGCAGACTTTGTTTCGCATGGAGGTGCGTGGCAAGGAGGTTCTCGATCGTGTCAAACCTCCGTATTTAATTTGCCCGAACCATCAGAGCTACCTCGATCCATTTCTTGTGTGTTCGACGTATCCACGACGTGTACTGGAAAATACTTTTCAGGTTGGCGCCAGCATGTACTTTACGAATGTCTTTATGGCCTGGCTGGCGCGGCTGATAAATGTCGTACCCATCGATCCGGATGTGCAACTGATGCGTGCGATGCGTGCGGGCGCCGCCGGTCTTCGTGCCGGGAAAATACTCAATATTTATCCGGAGGGGCAGCGATCGTTTGATGGTGAGTTGTATGAGTTCAGAAAAGGGGCGGCGATTCTCGCAACTGAGTTGAATCTCCCGATAGTGCCGGTAGCGCTGGATGGCGCCTATCGCATTTGGCCGCGCAAGTCGTGGCGTTTCCGCCTGGCAAAGGTAAAGATACGTTTCGGTGAGCCGATCGATGTATCAAGCGTGGTTTCAGGTGAGATTAATCGAGAGCTGGCTTATGAAAAAGTGACGGCAGAACTCAAACAACGAATTCAGCAAATGCTTGATGAAATGCGCGGCAAAAATCCCGGCGCCCAACACATCTCCTTACCGTAACGCCAACGGACGATGCGTTTACCCAATCAGCAATCTTGTTGAGTTGATGTGCGCGAGCAGTATTCGAGAACATCGACGGTATAGTTTCGTTTGCCTCGAGCGGCTTTGCCCCAAAAGTCAGCAGTTGAACTTGGATAAATGTCAGTACCACCTGCGGTAGCGGGTGGGTCGACGACGAGCGTGTGATATTGCTATGGATTTTGAATTCTGATGGTTGACCCACCCGCTACCGCAGGTGGTACTGACATTTATCCAACAAGGATTTCTGACTCCCGGCGCTGCTGCGGTTGAACGTTTGATCGCCAAAGGCGAACGTGCCACGCACCAGGCACTCCAATCACTCTCAAAAGCTCGAGCCGCTTGAATCTGCTCCATCAGATTCGCTGGACGAAAGCTCGCGCATGAAAGAACTTCTTTGTGAGTTCAGAAGCGCCTGCGTATAGGACTGTGATAAATCCCAGCAGTAGCAGTGATGAGAGTGGCAGCGGTGTTAGACCGAGCAGGCCGCTTAGCGGGCTATAAGGTAATGCAAGTGTCACAAGGAGCACGACGATCATCGCCGCCAATAACGGTCGACTCGGCATGCTTGTATAGAATGGTCTCCAGGTCCGCATGACCAGAATGATAAGAACCTCGGTCATTACCGACTCGACAAACCAGCCGGTTCTGAATACCTCCGGCGTTGCTTTGAGAAGGAACACTAAAGCCCCAAACGTGAGAAAGTCGAACATCGAGCTAACGACGCCAAAAACGATCATGAAGTTTCGAATGAATCTGATGTTCCAACGTCTCGGTCTTTCCAATAGCTCCGGATCCACGCGATCCGTCGCGATTGCCATTGCCGGGAAGTCAGAGAGGAAGTTGTTCAGCAGGATCTGTTTGGGGAGCAACGGCAAAAAAGGGAGGAACAATGCTGCTCCGGCCATGCTGAACATGTTGCCGAAGTTGGCGCTGGTGGTCATGTAAATGTATTTGAGCGTATTTGCGAAAGTCTTTCTGCCTTCCCGAACTCCTGCCGCCAACACGGCCAGGTCTTTCTCGAGCAACACTATCATCGCGGCTTCTTTGGCCACGTCCACAGCGCTGTTCACAGAAATTCCCACGTCAGATGCGTGAAGTGCCGAAGCGTCGTTGATACCGTCACCGAGGAATCCAACTGTATTGCCGGATTTTCTCAGAGCCAGAATAATGCGTTCCTTCTGGCTGGGCTCGATTTCGGCGAACACATCAATTACATTCGCGCGTGATCTCAAGGCATCATCACTCAATGAATGGACCTCCGTGCCTATCAAAACCTTTGGCTCATAACCCAATACGTTTCGCGTCACGCTGGTTGCAATGTGAACGCTGTCCCC
>JBIOUJ010000031.1:0-38324 GCA_044867025.1 Pyrinomonadaceae bacterium
TGGAGACTATGAAGGTCCCGCGTGACGAGACTTGGCTGGTTTGGATCTGTCCACGTTGCAAGGAACCTCATGAGTGGCTAATACCGACTGGGAGAAGCATTCTTGATACGGCGCGCGGAAGTCTCAAACACTCTCCAGCTTTTGACAAGTCAAATGTGCGACAGGACGTTTATGAAAGATTAAGTGCGGAGCCACCGACGATGTACAGGAAGATTCTTCTGGGAGAATTGATCTGGTGGTGGCGTGAAGAAGCCGGACTTACGCAGAAGGAGGCCGCCAAAAGGGCAGACATTGGCCCTCATCAATGGAGACGTCTTGAGGATGGCAAGAACAAACCACACGCCGAGAATCTTCGACGGATTGTGCGAGCCGTTCAAGGCAGTATCAAGCAAGCAGAGTTGATCACAGGATCTAACAAGACTTGGGAGCAAGATCTTAAGCGACGTTTGAAAGAGTTGGAAGAGCGAATTTCCCCAAGCCCAGACTTTCAGATGCATCCCGAAGGCTGGGCACTCCACCCGGATATTGAGTCGGATGTAGATCTCACGCTACGCGAATTTCGCAGAGTATTACCGGCCGAGCCTCATGAGGATAAATTCCTCTTCTTTGCTCATTCAATTCATCAAGCATATTGGTCACGACGTCTAGGTGGACCGATCACGATCGACGACAACAGATCCGAGATCATCCCGGCAGTAAACAAACTCATCGATATTCTCGAAAGGTGCGAGGACAAGAAGGCCCAATACCGAGTGATTTATGAAATGGCAGTGGGGGCTGAAATGTTTATGACGAAGCCTCAGATCGCGGACTTAGTGACCCATTTCATCTTCCGCAGTTTCAGTTCCGCGGCAGGTGAGCATGAAACTCAACGTAGGATTCAGCAGGGATGGAAGCAGTCATTACCGATGGAAAGATTAGTACTGAGCCTCTTTGATTTGATAGACCCACAATACCAAGCTCGGCTGCTGGAGTCATGTCATAAGCTTCACGATTCTCCTCGGCAAACCGAGGAATGGTTTAAGGACTAGGATTAACTTATAGTAAGTGCAATGCTTCCAGACCTTACAACGTTCAAAAGTAAGATGAACAGACGATTGCATGCTCTTCTGAGAGCAGCTCAAATATTCGCAGACGTGAACAATTTATGATACTTGTCGAAATGCGCGAGTAAGGGCCGGCTCGTTCGCGAATCACTTCAATTGTGAACTGGGTCTCACAGAAACTCTTTGGGTTACCTCAATGGCAAAGCGACAAATGGCGGCATTCATAAAAACAATCTGATGCGGTTAGCATCGGCGGGCTAGCTAGGCTAACGAGACCCATAAGGACTAACGCTTATGCCAAAACGCAGAGTACTGCTTCTCGACGTAGGAGGAGAACTTTGCGGCGCTCGAGCCCAAGCTAGAGCGTTGTCTTTTCTGACCTCTCATGTCCCCAGCGTTTTTCAGAAGATAGCGATTGATTACAAGAGAATATCGGCTGGCAAAAATGGTGCTGACATCTCGCCGCGAGACTGGATACGAATTGGGAAATTGGTTCATTCTCGGTACGACTGTTTTAATGGATTTGTTATCTGGCATCCCACGGATACCCTCGCATATACGGCTAGTGCCTTAAGTTTTATGTTCGAGAATCTAGCGAAGCCAATCGTGGTTAGTGGTGCGATTCTGCCGCTCACAGAAAAGGGAAACGACACAGTACAGAATCTTGCAAACTCTCTGATTATCGCGTCGGGGGGAAGAAACGGCTTACCGAGAATCTCCGAGGTAATTGTTTGCTTTGGAAGCAAGATATTGCGGGCTACCAGGACGAGGCGAATGAACGTGTCTTCGTATGTCGCCTTCGACTCTCCAAACTTTCCACCGCTCGGTGAAATAGGCACCCGCATTTGGATTCGGCGAGACCTTCTGCGTCCTGCTCCCCGCAAGGCGAAAAGCTTTGGCATCAATGCTAGGCTTTCCCGCAAGATTCTGAACGTTGCCGTTTTTCCGGGAATCAACGCAAAGGTAATGCGTCAAGCTATTTTGCTTCCAAACGTTAAGGGGGTAGTCCTTGGTTCCTATGGTAAAGGCAATCTTCCCACAACGAGGGCCTTCCTTAATGTTCTCGCCGAGGCACGGAAGCGAGGGAAAGTTGTAATGAGTGTGACGCAGACGTTCGGGGGAGGTGTTGATTCAGCGAAATACTCCTTAGAGACTTTGCTTGAGAACAACGGCGTTATTAGTGGGTCGGACTTAACACCTGAAGCGGCCTTTACGAAGCTTTCAGTGACTCTCGGACGTGGGCTCTCTGCGAGTCACGTGCGAGAGTTGCTCCAATATGATCTTCGTGGCGAACAAAGCGACACCAAGGGACAGGTTGAGCATCTCTGGTTGCGTTCTTTACAAAGTCTCAAACCGGCAATTGGTCTAGTTAACGAAATCAATAGAGAAGCGCTCAGTTTCTTGCGACAGGACCCGCGCAGAATTTACGATCTGTCACCTAGAGCATTCGAGAAGCTGATAGCGGAGATCTTCAAGCATCATGGATACGACGTTATGTTGACACCAGGTACACGGGATGGCGGATTCGACTTTCGGGCTCTAATGATCGACGGACTAGGACTCTCATTCCTTAGTTATGTGGAAACAAAACGATATGCGCCAAATAATCCTGTCGGTGTAGGCGTCGTGCGCAGTCTTTACGGCGTGGTGTCTTCGTCAGAGGCATCGCGGGGAATAATTGTAACATCATCAAGGTTCACTAAAGATGCCCAGGAGTTTCAATCACGACTCATGAATCGTGTCAGTTTGCACGATTACTCTGATATCAAACGATGGCTCTCTAAAATTGGATGACCTGACTACGAGCTTAAGCTAAATCGAATTGTTGAAAAACTACAGGAACACCTCGTCTTATCGGGTGAGTCCGCAGTCCCGGCGTTTTTGTCCGTCGCTTGGTTTTTGGAAAGGCAAAATCACAACTTAAAGCGGAGCGACTCGTTCTTTCAGTCCTTCAGACGATCGGCTCGCAAAACAATCCGATGAACAATGTGCCTGGTTTACCGGATCCCTATCATTCAGTAGAGTCAACATTGCTTACTGCCTTCGGTCTCGATGACAATGAGGGGATTCGAGAGACTTACAAGGGCCACTCATATTCCATGAACGCTCTTATCGAATGGCCGGCCGCAGACTTGGACGGCAATCGTTAGCGCGGCTCTGGAGCGACATTACTCGGATAACATGCACGGAAGTCTTTCCGGACCGCCATGGGCCACTTACTTTATGGGAAGCTGAGAAAGGTCCAACTCAGGATCGCTTTCCTCGTAAACCCGAGAGCTGGAAGCGTCTGTTGGAGCAATCCCAGAGAAATGACTTTGCCGACGTACCGGATTACTTTCAGCAACTACCCGGATCTTATTAGTATTTCTGCCAGTTTATCCGCATCGTCTCCGATCTGGGTTGGTGAGGTTTCTTGATCGCGCATTCGAGCATGCTGACTGATGCATGATCCAAATGGTCGTTAGCCGCGCACATTGCTCCTTATTGGATCTGCAGGCATCTTAGCTGGCAGGTCCATCTTGTCGTCGATGATCGCTTCAAGAAATTCACCGTGTCCCGTAGTCGAAATTGCACGCGCATACGCTAGAAGGACGTCTAAAGTCGGCTCTAATATACCTCTCTCGAATTTTGAAATGTAATCACGTTCGATTTGCCCATCCAGGCCCAATTGCCTAACCAGGCCACCTTGAGATAACCCTAGTTGAGTACGTATCGCCGCCAGCTTCTTAGCCAGTCTTAACGGTTTTCTTCGCTTCGATCGAGATCTTTTTCGACTCTTTGCTTTCCCTGCCATCTCAGGATTCCCTCCTGAGACGGCGGCCTTTATTCTTTCGGTTTAAGCTCTTGCCTTTAGGGATGTACGTCCCTAAAATGCGCCTGACCCAATGATTCGTCACTTTCGAGAGCCCAAAGCTCTTAGTGACGGCCTCCATTAGAGAAAGTACTGGAGCGCCTCATTGATCATCTTTCAAAAGTACGCCGCTAAGATAGCAAACTCTCCGAGTAGCCGATAGGGCGGCATTGGACCCAGATGTCACTGTAAGCCCCCAATAAAAACGCTGGCCGTCAACTACGAGGCCTCGCGTCGTTTCTAGCTTGGGTTACTCGGTTCGCCGTGGATCATTGCCCAAAACTTCCGGCATGACGAGCAGAGGATGACAGCGCAGGTCTTTGGAATGTCTTTCTTATGACTCTTCTTGTCCACGGCGATCGCCATGCACTGAAGGAAGCCATTAGGCAGAAGGTTAGCGTTGATCGTCGCAGTTGAGTTATTCATGTCAAGATCCATACAGGGATATTCTCACGCGAGAGAGGTATGGGAGAGAAGGTATCGAAGCAAGTTGAGACTAGCCCGACGCTGGAGCGCAAGCGAGCGAAGTACACTGTTGAGGATGTCAGGCAGCTTTGTGGTGGCATCTCCCGCTCTACAGTGATGCGTGAGATTCGACGTAAGCGGCTGGCCTGCTATCGCGCACGTCGAACACTGCGCTTCTCTGAAGAACACGTCACAGAGTATTTGGAAAGGGTTGAACAGGGCCTGAGTAAGCCTAGACCAATGTAGTCACACTGAACGTAGGTCGACTGTGAAAGCGATTCATTAACGTTCTCGCCGATCAAGACACATTGACCAGATGAAGAAAGCCTGGACCGTCGAAAACGATCGAGCAAAACTTTTCCATCGACCAAGTCGCAGCAAAGCTTTGTATGCACCGCTCGACGGTCGGGGAAACACATTTCAGGAAATATCAAGCGCTTATTGAGCATGAGGCGACCGTGGACGGGAGCTAATGTCTCCTGTCGGCACCGAGGGAATCAATCGAGCAATGCCAGACAGACCAACTAAGGTCCCTCGCAGATCGAAGAGGGCGGAAGCGTTTGAGCGAAGATACATTTCGCCGCTGGAGCTGGCGGTGCGTTGGAGTGTTTCGACCAGTACGATTTACCACAGCAAAGCTGCGATTGATGGTTTGAGGGTCATTCGATTGGGCAAGTCAATTCGTTTTCTTCGCAGTGAGGTTGAAGCTCTGGAGAGGAATCGCGAAGGTCAAAAAACGAGGCATTAACGAAGTGGCAGCCTTAATCCTTGGCGAATGACTCCCGTTTGCCGCGGTTAGTTGGCCCCAGTTGAAAGATGATCTGGTCGCAAGCATCGACCGGATTAAAATTGTAAGTCGTGTTGAGCGCATCGGATTATGAGATCAAGGGAAAAGACACGCGTTGATGCGAAGCGAGTGGCTGAGATTATTGGCTGCTCTCCAAAGACAGTGCTTAATGGCGGCGCTGGTACAGGTCAACTCACCCGGATACGCAATGGCACTCGCCAGATTCGATTTATTCTCGAGGAAGTATTAGCCTTCGCGGAGAGTCAGGAGGAACAAGCAACTCAGGCGTCCAATAGTCGGCAATCTAAATAGCTCCAACCAATAGTCGAAAGGAGCCAGATTTCTTCAGTGTTTACGGATTTAGGACGACACGTTTCTCAAGGTAGTAAGCCCCAAATTCCGACAAGTTCAAAGGCTCCTAGATAGTCTCTTTCTGGCATGTCGGCTCGCCGCCAGTCTCGCAGTGATACGGATCCGGAAGGATTGTTAGCTCGCCACTCGCTTGAGTCAGTTAACGCAACTAGAATATCGGCCCATAAATCCAATGGGTCCGCAGGCGAACTTCCAGTATCCCAAAGACCTCGTTCCAGTCCAACAGATCTCCACCAGAAAGAAAGATCCGTTTGCGTGTATGCAGCGTTGGTGAGCAGTCGTCGAACCGATGATGTAGCTACGAACAGTAAGAGAGCAGCGCGAGAGAGGATTTGAATGTGACAGCGTGGATCGTCAACTGGGGATTGCTTGTTAGCTTCTTGAAGAGGAATCGGATCATTAGGATCTGCGAGAAACGTGACCCAGTCTGCGGCTTCGGAGGCGCTGAAACCCAAGCTCTCCAATTGGGTGATAGTTGCTGGAGGTAATAAGCGTTTACGCCGAGCACTTCGAAGTAAGACACGTTCAAGTGTAGGAAATCGCTGAGCTGCCTCTGGTTCAAAAAGTTTCCAAAGTTCCTCTACGAAATTAACAATCTCATGTACGTCAAGTGGCGTTGGCTTTCTGAACTCTGATGGTCGATAGCTCGAGAGATTTCGGCTATCGTGATCGTAGTCGATTGCAGCCAAATCGATACCCCATGCTTTGAACCAACGTTGTGCTACAGCTCTCACCGGTATTGGAGATCCGGTCCCATTTAACCATTGGGAAAGAGGCAAAGAACGTGGGTTAATAATCTCATCCAGCAGATCAGCCGCTCGCCGAAGTGATGACCAATAGCTAAGAATGGGCCAGACGACTCCGTGAGTAGGCGCCCTCCCTGTTCTAGGGAAACGAACAGTAACAGCGCTCTTCTTTACGATCGGATGTCTGCCGTTAAAGATTCCAATTCCTTCGCTGGCAAGCAAACCCATTGTTGCCCGAAGTTCTGCGTAATATCCGAAATGGATTGCCGCATAGGTATCGCCCCTCAATGTTGCTTCGATCGCGCGCCCAAGGTAGGACCATCCATCAATCACATGCGTTGGTGCGGATTCTGATACGTACTCTATTAGAGCCTGGTGGTCGACAGTAGAAGGGGACACGGCTGTGTCGCTATCGTAGAGCTTTGTACACTCCACACGATATCGATTTGTGAGTTGAATCCATTCAGTCGATCGTCTGATGTTCGGTATATTTGTAAGGCAGTCTTCGATCGAAAGTCTTGAAGCGGTTCTCAGCAACGTTTTGTTTTGCTGATTTATGGGGAAGAGGGTCATCTTAGTATTTGAGAGCGGTCAACACAGTTTTTGCAGCGGCACCCACAGTCCCTGAGGTTTTGGACAAATGCGTCAATAGTTGTCTTCGCATTTCCTTATATCCGCTGCTACCGCGAAACACTGATTGAGCAAGGCGTTCTGGCTCCGTCAATTCCGGTGTCGATGAGGTTCTCCAGTCGTAGTCGTGCAGACTGGCACTGATTTTTTCGATGAATTTGGCCGCTTGCGTGTTAGCAAAAGACTTTATCGCGGCCGACACGGCTTCTTCCTCAGTTGCAGCAAGTTTCCGATTTCGTAATTCCTCGTAGATGTTCTCCCAACACCACTCATCCAAGCGCAGAGACTCGCTTTCGACATAGCACAAATCATTAACCACAAAAAGGAAGCCCCTTATGCCTTGATCAGTCGCCAGTAGTGAGTACTCGCCATAGAATGCCGGGTCATCACCCTTAAGAAGTGCCTGGCCATTTTCATCGCGGAGATGTTTAGCCCACTTCGAGCGGCTGCTCTTGACGTGATCCTTTAGAGATGTTCCCGCGAAAATCAGAACTGCTGCCTGCATCGGACGGTTCCAAGGCAAGAGCGGCTCGTCAGCGGAGGGAGGCGCTCCGAAAAGGCCGCCAATTCTGGGTCCAGCGACGTCTCGTTGCTTCACAAAACTAGCCATAAGCGAACGCACCCACGCAGCCTGAGTCACCATTGGTCCTTTGTAGTCGCGATGTCTTTTTGTTTCGCCGAGCATGTTGATTCGTTCATGCCAAGGACTCTTTGGATGGGACCACAAAGCCTCAGTCAACTCTTGACAGCGTGTTTCACGGTAAATTGAGTGTCCGGCGAATTTGTCTAACCAACTTTGTTGACGGAGGAGGGGATAAAGATCAAACGCGAGCGAACGATTGATTTTCTTCGGCGTAATGTTCACTGACCAAAAGAGGTAGGCTTGCCAACCGCGATCGAGTCCGTAGAAGGCCACCACAGGTAATTCAAAATCATCTCCCGGTTCAAAATCTTCGAAAGCCCATAGGCGATGTTGACCATCAATTACCTCAAGAGGAAAAACCTTTTTAGGTTGCCAGTGCGCGTCTTCGAAATTCTTCGGCAGGATCAGTGTTGCGGTCGTGTCATTCTCAACGACTTTCAACAAATCCTCGTCTGGAATCTCGATGCCATTTCTTTCAGCACCCGGTGGAAGAATGTTCACCAAAATAGCCGTTGGCAACCATCCTGGCTTTCGAAGATCATCAGCTCCTGGCATGGACCGCTTTGCCTCTCCCATTTCACACCAAGGGAACCCAAACTGAACAAAGTCACGAATGATCTTTGAGCGCTCCTCTTCGTGTCCTCTCTGAACGTTCGGATCAAGCGAGCGAGCCATTCCACCCTTCGTCGAGCGACGATATACGCCGGTTAGTGCTTTCAAATGACCAGCTTTTATTGAGCATAGGAAAAAACTTTTCGTTGCTGGCTTCTCCTGAAAAGTGTTTGCGTCAAATTGAACCTGTTCCCAGAGTCCTAGCCATTGACGCACCTTAAGAGCGGTAATTGTCTTAGGTTCTTTGGCTTTCGTAACCATATTGAGTTACGTCCTTTCAGCTCATTGAAGCCGGCCGCATCAACTATATGAGCATGCGCGGCTATTTGAGGGCCAGTTGGTTCGAACAGCGATCTTGGAGTTAGAAAAGCTTGATCAATTGAACAGTTGTAAGGCCTATACTGGATCATATTGCCGGAAGTTATGAAAGATTTCTAGTAAATTTCTCGGAATGCGATTCGGCGAAGTATTCCAAGACGTGGCTCGGACTGACGTAAAGGGACGTCCGCATTAATTGAACATATTGCAGACCGGCATGGTGGGAATTGATGAGCAAAACAACCACAGATTTCGACGCGCTTGACTCTAGTTTACTCGAAAAACTTGGGGCTGATCTGCTGTTCGCTCGAGGACATACGCAAATTCGACTCACTGGTGGTCCGGGGGACGGCGGACGTGACATTCACTCCATCGACTCGCATGGAAGACCTCACCTCGCCCAATGCAAGCACCACAAAGATTCTGACCAAGCGTGTTCCTCAAGCGACCTCTCCGAGTTGCCGATGGCGATGATCAAACTGGGATACACGCATGGATTATTCATAACGAACTCCCGAATTTTGCCCCAAGCCAAAAGAGAATATCTCAATGACTATCCTGATCTCAATTTAGACTTTTTAGATGGAGAGGCGCTCGCCAGGGAAGTGTTATCGAACGGAATGCTTACGGCGTTGTGGTACGAGGGAACTCGATTCGCTGACATCAATGTGTCAACAATTTTTCCAACGATCATCAGACGTCATGACGGCGACCGCCCATTCATGCCCTTTCGATTAGCTACACCGCCGGACTTTTCGCAGGTTCTCGAATACTTATCATCAAGACATCCGGCCTACAAGTTTTCGATACGACGAGGAAGAAGTTCATCGGAACCTTTCGCACCTTACCGCGCACCTGTACCACTTACTTCGGAAGAAGGCGCAACGCCTTTCCTCCAGGTTATCGAAGTTTCACTGTTGGGCCATATCGCTATTTCCGACTTCACGACCGTGGCTGAGGACATATGCAAGGCACATATTAGTTGGTTGTTACCCGCATTCAATGCTATGAGCGTACGCGTCGGTAAGCCTTCAATTGTACCGTTGGAAGGTAAAAACAGTGGCGAACGCCTCTGGTTGGAAATGTCGCCGGTCTGCTTTACCGCCACTCAACACTTTTGTAGTGAAGAACGGAATTGGTTTGACGCCAAACCAAATAGCCGATGGACTACTCAAAGCGATGCACGCGTGACCGAAGCACACTGGATACGACTCTATTCTGAGGAACTTGACTGTTGCCTTTCCTATGAGATCCACTCGCGTATAAGTACAGCCGCTAGGGCATGGGAAGAAGCAATGCGGGAAATCCAGATAGGCGGATGGGATCGTTCTGTGTTTTGCCTGCTTCCGGCGTGGGATAATTGGCCCCATTTGAATATCCCCGAACCTGATGAAACGGTTATGTGGACATGGGATGACCGGATCCTGTGCGGATGGTTGCACTGGAGCATATTGGGTAATCCGGTACCGATTCGCACTGGCTTAGATCCGACGAATGAGTCTGAAAGTGACCAGGAATCTCGTAAAGATCTTTCCAGAATTGAGAGCCTGCTGAAATCAGTTCCTGGTGCGACGATGCTGCACCCAACCAAAGCGAGACACATGGTGGCGTTAGCTGGTACGGACCCATTTCCTGCCATCGGGTTTCGCAACTTTGATACAGGTGAAGTCGTGTGTTATCCGGAGATCTTACCAAGTCCGATTCAACCATCATCTCGATCGTTCGCATTATCCGCAGTTTGGCGATGTGAAGTCGATGTTGTTAAGGCTGAGGAAGCCTATTTAGCCACCATTTCCGAATCTGGTTCTCACTTGTATTCGGAGCCAAGCTGGGAGCGCTGGGAAGATTATCTGGTCCTTGGTCTGGAACTCACTCCGGGAGATTTAGAATTGCGTTCAACGGAGGATCTTCTAAATGAGTTCTTCGATGCGTTGAAGCCTTTTCTGAATTCATTGACAGAACATCTTGAAAAGTACGGGAATGTCGAACCGGCAACGAAGGAGTATTGGTCTAAGCGATTGAATATTAACTTCGGCATCACTTATGAGCAGAGCGACAAACTCTATGTAGGAACAATTGAGGCAGATGGAAGCATTACCAAACTCGACGCCAAGACTTGGTTAGAAGAAGGCTTTCCATCAACAGATGAAACTACTCAAACCTAGAATCGATGAAGATTGATTTTACTGAGGTAAGAAAAAACCTTCGCTGGCTTCGAGGTGAAGACGGTGTTGTCCCAGAGACCGAAGCTGTTGACGTCCTGGCTCTGGTCCTGAGACCGCTGTTACTGGTCGAGGGATACGACATCTCAAAACAACACGGAGCGTAAGAGCTGGGAGTCGACTTGATAGGAAATCCCGCCGACGATAACTCACCAAAGCAAAACATAGGAGTCGAATACAAACATCACGGACAAGGAAAGCCGATTGCCTTGGATGCGGTTAACCAGTTGCTAAGCGCTGCGAGATCGATACATTTCGATCGCTTAATGCTTATCGGTAGGTTTGGCTTCACGGACGAAGCTCGCGAGGCGGCAGAAAGACGAGAGCCAGTTCGAATCGAACTCTTGGATCTCACAGGAATTGATGAATGGATTAATCGTGTAGAGGCTGGCGAACCAGACTATGCGGGCCGAGTTCAGATCCTAATCAGAGGGATAAGTCACGAGTTTGCGCGATTAGTCGCAGAGAATCCGGAGACCTTAGACGAACTGGAATGGCGCGACTTGGAACGCATGATGGAGCGCGTGATGTCCGGACTTGGCTTTAGTGTGACACTCACGCCGCCAAGCAAAGATGGCGGAAAAGATTTGATCTTGACGTGCAACGTAAAGCAAGGTGAGCAATCGTACATTGTTGAACTCAAACACTGGCGAAGTGGAAAAGGTGTTGGCAAAATCGCAGTCAGAGATTTCCTGCAAGTAATAGTTACTGAGAATCGGTCTGGCGGACTGTTCCTCTCAACGTCTGGATATGCCGAAGGCGCGTTTGAGGGATTGACCGAAGTCACTCGTCAGCGTCTTCGTTTTGGCAGCAAGACTAAAGTTGTGCTGTTGGCCCAAACTTACATCAAGGCACTCTCAGGTCTTTGGTCACCACCGGAAGATCTACCAAACGTGTTGTTTGAAGCGACGCTTTGAACATGCCGGCGCACGACGGGAGCTGTCTCAGTTCTCATAGTTAGTCATACCAGCACGATAGCTATTGATACCTGTGATGACAGTGGAGTAACCAAACGCTATGATCTCTTTCGCATGGCGTCTCTCAAATCAAAAAAGCTGTTTACGGCTGTTAGGCCTCCGCGAGTGGCGTGCCTCGTCAATCAAGGCGATGATGATTGGCAGCAAACATGTATGCAAATTATCGAGTTTTTTTCGCGCGTTTGGGGTGGTGCGCACAACATCATTATTCCAATAGACGGAAACAGCATAAGCGAGCCGTTTTGGAGAATTCTTGAGGCATACGACGCAGACTATATCTACTACTATCTTCAGACAGGATCAGATTTCAAAGCTCGTAATCCTGATGAGTACCGTGCCCGTTTGGAAAACGAACTTAAGAACTATCTCAACGGGCAACCCTTCAACGACGAGGAACAAGCGCGCAACTACGTTGATGGTCTACTGCAGCGTCAAACATTCACGGCGGTTCCCACACCGGAATTTGGTGAGACTATAAGGAATCGGCTCTCTCCGTTTCATTTGCCGGCTAACGTGATAAGAGGATTGGGATCCGGAATGCCGGCGCGGGATCCATTCACGTCGATCCCCACCCTTCTAAATGGATGCGACGATAAGCCAAAGATTGGAGTTTTTGAAGCTGCTCGCGGTGGCATTTACCCACTGTGGCTCGCTTCTGTATTCGGGTTTGCAAACGATGATTTGCATCATGATCTGTCACCTTTTCATACGTCGTTTTTCCGTTTATCAACAGAAGAGAACGTAATTGCTCTGCTGACAAACGAACGCACCGCGATGGAGCTTTTATCACCAGAGAGCCTGTATACTCCGTTTAAGTTATCAAACCTGAAATTGTCCATGTTTTGGACCGTGGGCTCCCCCATGGTACAACCTTTGGTTCTTGTAGCCGGCGAAACGTTTGTCGATTTTTGTTTCTTCTACGCGCTGTCTAAACTACGTCGGCCAGTTTTGTGGCTGCCTTATCAATGGCTGAAATCAGAACCTACAAATGGCTCGGTAACACTATTCAATGAGTACTGCCGAAACTTGCGTTGGGTTCTTCGGGACGCCGCAACAAGCGGTAAGGTCGTGTTGACCTCATATTCCATTCAGAAAGATGAACTTGACGACCTGGGTGTCCAACTAAACAGCGGAAGCTTCGTTCGTTCAAATGACCTTTCGTCACAAATCACCGTAGATCTTGATGTGAGCGGGCTTCTATCCCATCCACTTCGAGCATTCGAAACTCCGCCACGGCCTACGATGTTAGAAGTTCGGGAGTCTTACGAGATCGAACTATTCGAGACACCAAAACCAAAGAACTTTCCAAACATTCAGCCATACGAACATCGATGGATTACCGATGTGATGATCGCTGGACATTATCTACCGCGCAACTCAAACCTGGGAGAATGGGTCATTCGAAGCCCAATCCTTGGTAGGTTTGGCGCGCGAGTCGGATCAGCCGGCACCTTGTCGTACTCCTGTCCAAACATAGGGTACGCGGGCGGCGACATCGATACGATCTTGGTGCGTCCCACAATCTTTGTTCCAGGTGCGCTGGAGTTGTTCCAACGTTTGTCATGGAGCATTGGTTATAAGGCAAAACTATCAGACAAAGGATTTTTCGCCCAGCATACAATCAGCAAGTTTGGTGGTCTTGACGCCCTAGCGGGATTTTTGTCAGACGCATTTGCACGCACTCTCATATTTAAGTTTTTAGACGACAATCCTAAAGGCAGCGCAGCTGACGGATGGTTGTTAAATGATCAGCGACGATATCTCGCCCTACCTTGCATCTCGCAGATTCTAGGTTTTGATAGTACAAGTCAAAAAACACTGGACCTCTTAATTTCGAAAGGCATTTTATATCGAGGCTGTATTTTCAAGTGTGGAGCTTGTAGAAACGCCGACTGGTTCGGTCTCGGCGAATTCTCTCAAACTTTCAAATGTAAGAGATGTGGAACAACTCAGCACGTCACTAAGGAGAACTATTGGTATGCAGAGCATGAACCCGGATGGTGTTACAAGCTCGATGAGATCATCTACCAATTTTTACGACACGATGGTTATGTCGGAGTCCTGGCGTTGGGGTGCTTGAAAGGACGAACGGATAACAGTTTTTTGTTTACGCCAGATTTGGAACTCATCAAAAAGGATTCTACTGAGCGCAAGCCTGAACTAGAGCTGGATATTCTTGCCGTGCTCGACGGCGAGTTAGCGTTGGGCGAAGCTAAGAAAGGGAACAGACTTGGCGCAACAGCGGCGGCTGAGAAGAGAGAAATTCAGAAATATTCCCGCCTTGCTAAGGAACTAGTCGCGAAGAAGCTCGTATTTGCCACGTTCTCCGACGCATGGTCCGGTGAGACGATTAAGAATATTAAATCCGGGACTGCTAGTCTTCCCTTTGAGACGATTCTGCTTACCGGATCAGAGCTTCGGAACGCGTATTCCTATCAGTTCAGCTAATTAATCGCAGGGTTGTTGATGTTCTCACCTCTGGTTTACCAGAAGCCCCCCTTGTAACCTTCTCAATTTAGGATCAGTTGGATTACTCCTTAATTCAGAACGTGACCTCCTGAGATTTCAGAAGATTTCTCTAAGTTGTTGTAGATTGAAGCGTCCGATTTCAATGATCTGGGGACTTAGACGATACGCGCTATTAAGACACAGGGTAATCTTTTATCGTGAGAAAATCCGCTAATGAACCTCTTGCGTTATTACTAGGTGCCGGATTTTCAAGGTGGGCTGCGGGTCTTCCTGTGGTGTCCAATCTCTTCGACACCGGCTTCAACAGGTCCGAGCTAGGCGTGCTAAAGCGTGATTGGGATCGACTGCACCCCAAAAAATCACCCTGAGATGTTTATCCGTGATGTTTTGCTGAACGGTACGCACCGCGACAAAAAACAACTGCTCGCCTATATCACACAGGTCTTGTCTGACCCTTTTGTCGAGCGAATTCTGGGAGGGACTCAGACTCTCATGATTGATGATCGTCGAAAACTGACCTATCCAGGGATACAGCGAGCTCAAAGATTTCTTCACCGAGTTTGCTGTCAGCCAGTTACTGGCATAGTAACTCCGAACTACGATCTACTAATTGAATATGCGTTAGGGACAAACGGATTCAACTACGGGCGTAGGGGTGAAATTCTTACAGGCCGAGGCAAGAATCCATGGTTTCCGTGGCAAGGATCTAACCCCGAACTAGCAGGCGATATCCCACTTGCCAAAATTCATGGGAGCATTTCTTGGACGGTAAACGCACACTTTACCGATGGACGATGCGGTTTGAGAGGTGACGCATTAGTGGTGCCCCCTATACCTGAAAAGACGAAACCACCACTTCTACGGAATGTTTGGAACTTGGCAGCTCGAGTTATTCGATCTTCAAAGCGTCTCCTGGTTTTTGGATTTGCTTTTAATCCCTATGATCGAGCACTCATGCAACTTCTATCCAAGGCCGGAAGCGAATTAAATTCTGTGCTCCTAGTAGACATCAATCCACCTTTAGATCGAGCAAAACAGATCTGGCCTCGGGCTAAGATCAAAACTTCTCCACCGCCTCGAAACGGCTCTCGAATAATTACAGATTGGCTATCAAATAAAGCGTAGGATCTCACTTGTGATTTCGCGAAATGTTTTCATTTAGGAGACTACTCAAGATGACTTACTCCCTGCCTGCTGATCTGGCGGAATTAGTTATTGATCGATGGCACACTTACGTTAGTCGCGGAGGCACTGCGCCGCCTGCGATCCCCCGCTCAAGACAGCTTCGTTGGATACTTGAAACGCTTTCCTTTGCTAGCTTGGAACGTGAAGAGGGCCGGGACCTTAGATTTACAGTGTGCTTATCGAGCCGAGCAGTTTTGAGAGACGAGAGCTGGGATAAAGTGCCACTTATCGCTTTCGCTAAACCTCGGCCTCTTTCTGTAGCTGCGCTTCGGGCTCTCGCACCCGCAGTTCGCCCGAGTGGAGGCGCAATAATGGTCGAGCTACTCTACGATTTTGAAGGCAGTGAAGAGTCTAACATTGTTGGTGTGCTACATGTTGGTAGTGATTATGCGAAAGCACGAGAGGGGAAATCATTTTACTATCAGCGCCCTCCCTACGCTCTTACAGTAGAAGTAAGAGGACCAGGGGAACTTCACGTGTATCAAGGTGCGATTAAGCTTGCCATTCTGCACTCGGGAGTTCTTATAGAACCAGACACGATATCAGCTCTTGATTTTCTACCTGGGCATCAAATTTTAAAGCAAGGCGAAGATATATTATCGCAACGAATCATTGTTCCAACATACGAGCCACCAAGCGAATGGGCAAGTTTTCAGTGGATCGCTCTATTGAACACGGTTCTCAGTCTGGTCAATTCAATTAAGTCTACCAATCATGGAGGGAGTCTATTGCTCCTGCAGTCAGATTCGATCGACCACATACCGTTGAAATTCAAATACGAGCTGTCTTCGGAAGCTGATTTCCTTGATGATCGATTTGTTAGCTTTATCAATACGCGACACGAAGTTGCTGACGCATTCTTTATGCAGGAGAATGACATCGACGGAGCCCCGTCTACAGAAGAAAGGTCAAGATTGCAACTGACACTTGTAGCAAAGGAGCGTGAACTCGCGGATGCTGCCGAAACGGTAGCTATGTTCAGTGGAGTGGATGGAGCGTTAGCCTTAACGTCCGACCTTCGTGTTTTAGGTTTCGGAGGCGAGATTTTATTGGAGCGGGCTGGCCCCACTCGCGTCTACGAAGTCATTGGCGAAACGATGTCCCCCACCCGGACCGAGGAAATAGACAGCGAAAATTTTGGCATGAGACACCGCTCCGCGGTTCGTTTCGTCGGGTCGGTGAGCAACGCAGTCGCATTCGTCGTTTCGCAGGATGGTCAAGTCAGTTTCATCTGGCAGAAGGATGGTTCTGTGTACATCAAACGTCGGGTTAACATTGCTAATCCAAATATGGCGGGCGCCTAACATTAGGCGGTCGGTTTCCAAAAGGCCGACCCGGAGTCGTAAGGTGCTAAAAGGTGGGCAGAACCCCATTACAGCTACCGCGGTGCTCAGATGCTTTCCGCCTTGCCCTATCTTCCGAACAGGCGCGTCGACTCTATTATCAATTAGTTTTTGACAATCAAAAAGTCTGGAATTGTCGCCCTTCGTTTACATGGCAGGCATTTCTTGCAGGGTAATATGAATGTGACGAAACGATATAACTCTTTCATACGGGCGATGCAATCGACCCGGTTTGTGTTTTCTGAATGAGGGATAAAATTAACAATCATGATAGAATGACTATTGCTAACTTTAGAGCCTTATGGAGGTCATATGAAGGAACAACAAGTAGCAGCGAAACAACAACTGATTAAGCGGATTATGGCAAAAATCGCTTCTGGTAACTGCAATGAATGCACGAACTGATCGATTGTCCAGTTAGAAAATATTCACGTCGCAGAACTTTTCTGCGGCGTGAATTTAGTTTGGGGATAAATATATGAAAAGCCTCGCTGAGGTGCTTTCGTATTCGAATGCTGCCATCCCTAGAGTCTTCCGAGAAACGTTTGATATTTCAGAGGTGGAGACTGAGGATATTTTTCAGGAGACTAAGAAGTTTCTGTGGATTTGTGCCTTAAGTCGATCCGAGTTCTCGATAGATCCTGTTGGGGTACCAGCAAAGATTTTTGTACACAAAAGCATGCTCGTCATGGATCAGTTGTGGCATATTTTTATCAATCACACTCGGCTCTATACAGACTTTTGCGATCACTATCTAGACGGCTACGTGCATCATAGCCCACGTGAACCTGGCTCCAAGGGTCCTACTGAAGAGCAGAATGAACTTCAACTTTCATATATTTACGACAAGCTGGGGGAAGAAACATTGATCAAGTGGTATGACACGTATGAAGAACAATATTCACCGGCCAAGCTTCAAAACCTCCTTAAGCCACCAGATCTTAATAAAGCTGCGGAAGAAGCCTGATGGAAAAGCAATTCACCCGAGATGAAATTAACCTCTCGCTGCAAGACAAAGGGTTCCTAGTTATTAACCTCAGCTCTCTCGATAATTATTATCAAGTGTGTGCGGAACTAGGCGAAATAAAGCACAAGTTGGAAATAAACGTGAAGGACGGACCCAGGATTTATGGGAACATCGCAAGTAAAATACCTTTCCACACCGATAATCCCAACATTCCTATCGTAGCTTGGCACTGTCTGCAGCCAGATAGTATGGATGGAGCCAACATTCTAATTGATTCACATGTGGTCACTCAGAAACTCTCCGAAGAAGATCTCGTCACTTTAACGGATGTAAGGCTACCTGTGCCTTTCTCTGAAAAAGACCATGCGATTTTCAGTCTCAACCCTTACCAAGTTTATTGGTTACCCAAGATGGTTAGGGAGGCGAAAAGCACATTTTCAGCAAAGGGTTTACGTGCAGTTGAAAGCTTTCAGAATGCCCTCGACGACGTGCAGAAGTCTGCCCAGTATCAAAAAGTGAGATTGCAGAAAGGTGATACGCTTTTTGTTAATAACTGGGTAATGCTTCATGGAAGGGATGAGATTTCCGACGAAAGCAAGCGGCACTTAATTAGAATCTATATCGGCGGTGATCGAGAATATACACCAAAGTCACCTCAATCATCACTTTGGAGTTGATGCCAGTAAGGGTAAATCGGCGGCATTTTGCTGACCGCATCAAGCTTCGCCATTTGTTCCCCAGTCAAAGTCCATCCCGCTCCCCCGATATTCTCCCGGAGTTGCATCTCGTTGCGGGCACCGACGATAACGGTCGCGACCGTCGGTCGCTGTAGCAGCCAGTTGATCGCGACTTGAGAGATTGTCTTACCGGTCTCCTGCGAGAGTTCGTCGAGCGTCTCCACGACTCGATATAGGCGTTCGCTTTCAAACGGTGGCCCTTTTACTCCTGAAGCGACACGGCTGTCGCTCGGCGGCGGTTGATTGCGACGCACCTTGCCCGTCAGCCGCCCTCCAACGAGCGGACTCCACACGACAGTGCCAATAATCTGATCGAGGGCGAGCGGCATCAATTCCCACTCATATTCGCGGCCAATAAGCGAGTAGTACGCCTGATGTGCGGCGTATCGGCTCCAGCCGTATTTTTCAGATACGGACAGAGATTTCATTAATTGCCAGCCGGAGAAATTCGAGCACGCGATGTAACGAACCTTGCCACTCCGAATAAGATCATCGAGTGTCCGCAACGTCTCCTCTACCGGAGTGAGCGCGTCGAATCCGTGCATGGTGTAAATATCTATGTAGTCGGTGTTCAGCCGCCTAAGGCTAGCTTCGCAGGCTCGTATCAGATGGTGGCGAGAGGATCCCAAATCGTTTGGGCCTTTTCCCATCCGGGAGGTTGCCTTGGTCGAAAGGAGTATCTGATCCCGACATCTCTCGATGGCCTTTCCAAGAATCGTCTCTGATAATCCGTCGGAGTATACATCTGCAGTATCGAACAGATTGACCCCCGCTTCAAGGCAGATATCTACGAGGCGGCTCGCCTCCGCGACCTCCGTTGCACCCCAGGCGCGAAAGAATTTGTTGCCGCCGCCGAAGGTTGCTGTTCCGAAACTGAGGATGGGAACTTTAAGGCCAGAGCCTCCAAGATGTCTGTATTCCATCTGCGCTGCGCTCCGCTTCGCCATCGAGCATATTGGAGAAGAATAAATCCGGATTTTAGCTGCTTCCACGAAGGCCGATTACGATAAATTGCGACTCCGGAATTCATTTGGTCTTCACAGGAATATTACCCAAAGCGAAGAAGGTGTAGAGCTGGAGTAACGAAATTGCAAGAGCTCGATTAATAGCATCCTGCAAAAACTCCGTCGTGAAAGCGATTCCCCAGGGACACAAGAATGAGTTTATCGCTTTTGGAGTACCGGAGGGGCAGGAAGAATCATGAGTGATAACAAAAGGGCAGAGCGTTAGCCCTGCCCCTCCGTATACTCACCTGCTGCGGCGCTCAGGTCGCTCTCCAGCGTTGCCCTATCCTCCGAACAGGCGTACGGACTTTATCACAGATCGATCCTAACGTTGAGAGAACCTTTTGCTCGGCGACATTCAGTCGTGGTAATCGCACCGCTATCCTTCAGCATAAACCTTCGGGAAGTATTTGAAATCGCCTAACAATCACATTGATAGTTAGGCGAAGATATCTGGTCTATCGCTAAGAGCGTTACTTGAAAAAGGTTGAATCAATGAAATTGAGCACAGGCTACAAGTCGGCTATATAATACATCATAAGGCGGATCCGCGTAGACGAAATCCCGGCTGTCCAGTTCGATCTCTTCAATGTCGCGATTCGTAAATTCCCAACGCTTCAACACCGCCGCGTACTCACCGAAATCTGTCGCGTAGTTAATCGTCTTGTACGTGCCAAAAGGAACGTTGAAATCCCCTCCTTTATTAAAGCGGCACAAACCGTTGAAGCACGTGCGATTTAGATAATAGAACAACTGCGCGCCTTCCGCCGTGTACGCCGCGCCGTCTCGAATCAGTTGATTGAACCGCTCGCGATGGCGGTAGAAGAGTTGTTCGTCGTTGCGCATCGGGATGTGCATCTGAATTCCGTTTTGCAGGTGACGATAGAAATTGATCAAATGTGGGTTTATGTCGTTCAGCAGTGCCCGTTGCGGCTGCAAACCGAGCACAACGGCGAGACCGCCGCAAAACGGCTCGACGTATCTTCGCTGCGAGTTGCGTTCCCAGATTGGTTTGAGGTGAGCGACCAGCCAACGTTTCCCGCCGGCCCATTTCAAGGGCGGCTTAAACATTACGCGCGACTCTCCGTAAAAGGGCACTGCTGTAGACCTTCGATAAGCGCAACGGACGAAATGCATAGTACAGCGAATGCAGTGGCGCTGGGAGTGCGAGTGCCTGCCAGTCGGGAACTGTTGGGACGAAGAGCGCGCGACACGCGGAGAGCACAGCGTCGCGTTTGCGGTCCATGATTCGCAGGTTGTAGAGGTTGGTTTCGCTCGAGTGTGCGGGGGCGCAGGTTGTGAAAATCTGTGCGCGAATGTTTTGCGCCATTCGCTGCATGGCTCGATCGGCGTCAACTGTGGTTAATACGCTGGCGCGAATCCGCGTATCGGAAAAGTTTTCTACGAGGCGCAAACCAAGAGCGAGGATGCGTGTCGCATGCGCTTGCACGGCGCGAGCGACGACGACCTCCCAGTCGATTGACGGCGTTGCGCGTATCGTCTCAGAGAGCGCGGTGATCCATTCGAGGCAGCGCCAGAGGTGTTTGGCTCCGTGCATCGACTGGTAAATCACCGAATCTTCGGCGCTGAAAGTTTCCACGACCGTTCCCGCCAGAGACACTGATTGCAGGCGCGACATCACTTCATCTGCTTTGACTCTGAATACAAAACTTCGCGGCGCGAGATCCCAGTGCAGGTCTACAACCGTAAACCACTCGTCGCGCACGAATTGAATCTCGCAGTGGTTGTTCAGGTGTGAGGCCAACTGTGGAGAAGTCAGTTTCGGATACATCTCGTAGCCGAGTGATTCGAGCAGCGACCTTGCGCGAGTGAAGTGTTGACGGTCGATCAGGATGTCGATATCGCCCGCCTGGCGTAGAGAGAAATCGCCGTAGGCCATTTGTGCGAGCAGTGGACCTTTGAAGAGTGCGACGGGGATTCCGTTCTCTTTGAAGAGTTTGTGGACGCGGAGTTGTTTGCCGATGAGATGCAGGATGGTTTGTGAGTTTGCGACGGATTCGCGTTTCAGGCGCGATAGAACGTGGCCTGGGACATTCGCGTTGCTTAAGTGTTTGTGAAGTAATGGCAGAAATCCGTGTGCTTGTGCGGCGGTGAAGACGTAGTCCCAGTCCAAGTGCTCGCGTGGGTTGGTGGGCTCGCGACGCGCAATGCAAAGAAGCAGCTCGTTTTCATGAGTCTTGTTCAACACAGATTACACGGATGCTGCGGATGTCATTTGTCTGGACCAGGACTCGGCATAGAGGCCACTTTGATTCAGTAGCACGTGATGATTGCCTGATTCGACGATGCGGCCTCGATCCATCACGTGGATCACGTCTGCGTGCATCGCGGTTGTGAAACGGTGCGTGATGATGATTGATGTTCGGCCTTGAGCGAGCTCGCGGAAGCGTTCTAGCCAATCGGCTTCGGCCCACGGATCTAAAGCGCTGGTTGGCTCGTCGAGAATGATGATCGGCGCTTGTCGCAGAAATGCGCGGGCTAGTGCGATGCGCTGCCACTCGCCGACACTCAGTTCGGTGCCGCCTGCGAACCAACGGCCGAGCAGTGTTTGATCTTGCTTTGGGAGGCGCGAAACGATCTCCTGCGCGCCGGCAGCGTTCAGCGCTGTTTGAATGTCAGCGTCGGAGGAATCGCGCGTCAGATCGCCGTAGAGAACGTTCTCGCGCACGGTTGTGTTGTAGTGGAACGGCTGTTGAAAAAGCACGGTGATCAGTCGTCGCAGATCATCCGTGTCGAAATTCCGTACATCAGTGCCGTCGATATCGATCCTGCCTTCATCCGCGTCATAAAAACGGCAGAGCAACTTGAGCAGCGTGCTTTTGCCTGCGCCGTTCGGACCGACGATCGCGACGATCTTTCCGCTCGGGATTGTCATCGTGAAGTTGTCGAGTGCCTTGCCGCTCGCGTCAGGATAGGTAAACGAAACGCCCTTAAAATTAATGCCGTGTGTGATTTTGTGAACAGGCGCCGTTCCCGCATTCGAGATCACCTTCGGTTGCAGCGAGAGGAATTCGAACAGGTTTCCGAGGAAGAGGCTGTTGCCGTAAAGCTGACCAGCGTTTTCAAGAAGCGTGCGCATGAGGCCCTGGCCCTGGTTGAATGCCGCGTAAATCAGCGCGAGCTCGCCGAGAGTAACGAAGCCTTGTAGCGCTTGCCACACCATCCACCCGAGCGCGCCGCCGACGATGGCGAGAGCGATCACACTTGCGCCGAGTTCTGCGAGGCTCTGTTTTCGTCTCAATTGGAAGCGTTCGCCACGCAGGCGTTGCCGTAAACCCTGGTACTTTGATTGAAAGTACTTGCCGAGTCCGAAGAGCCTGAGTTCGGCGGCTGCTTCGGCGGTCGTCATGATCCAATCGTAGTACCACGCGCGCCGCTCATCGCCCGTGGCCTTCTGCCGCCACTGATACTCAGCCAGCGCGTAATGGATCACGACGAAGAACGCCGGCAGAGTGCTGAGCATGAGTGCGAGCGCCAGCCATGGTCCAAGTGGAATCAGGATCGCTCCCATGGCGAGCAGCGTGATGCTGTTTTGCAGCAATGCGCCGAGGTTTCCGAGCAAAGCTACGGGCCGGTACCACGCTTCGGCGCGCGCGCGATGCAGGTGATCGTAGTAATCAGAAAGTTCGTAAAACGCGAGATCGGCGGTTACTGATTTTTCGTGAATGAGCGATGTGATGTGATCTTGCAACAGCTCGGCCTGAACTGCGCGCACCCAGTTGATACAGACACGAACAACTTCCATCAATAGCAGAATGCCGCCCAGAATTGCTATCAGCACCAGCACATAACGTGCTTGTTTAGCGATGACGCCGTCAACCAGAAGTTTCGTTAAATATACGATCGCGGCGGGCAGAAGCCCATGCACGATCAGCAGTAGCGTCCAGGTGATGGTCCATGGTCGCGCGACGTCCCACACGAGTTTCAGCGCACGCGGCAAGTAAGGCAGTTGCGCCAGCGCGTTGCGAAGTTTTGTGTTTAGAATCCGGAACATCAATCCAGGTGGTGATACGTTTGCGATTAAGAGGACAACGCCGAAGGCGTTCGCTAATTTCAGCCCAGGGTTAGAGCGCAAGCGATAACCCTGGGTAAAGTTGTCGGAATAACGCCGAAGGCGTTCGCTAATTTTAGCCCAAGGTTGGAGCATTAGCGACAACCTTGGGTTAGCAAATAAAATTAAGTCGAAACGCTGAAAGCGTTCACCAATTGCCGAACCCTTTCAGGGTTCGAAATACATTTTGATTCGATTACCCAGGGTTCTCGCTACGCTGTTCATTATCATGACATCCTTTACAGTTTGTTTTTTCCCGAGCCGCCTTTCTCATTCTCCCCAAGCTTTAGCTTAGGGTCCTCGTCTCATTCTCCCCAAGCTTTAGCTTGGGGTCCTCGCTGTCTCCTACTCTTGAAAACCATTTAAATGGTTTTCTCGATTCTGGAGCGGTGTCCCCCAAGCTAAAGCTTGGGGAGAATGAAAGGCCCGCTGTCATGATAACGATGTGTAAAGGATGTCATGATAATGAACAGCTACGCTCGAACTCTGGGCTGAAATTAGCGAACGCCTTCGGCGTTATTCCGACAGACTCTGAAAGGGTTATTCCCGCACAGGCCTAACGCTTTCAGCGTTGATCTTTTTGTCCTCAACGACCCAGGGTTGTCGCTGCGCTCCAACCCTGGGCTGAAATTAGCGAACGCCTTCGGCGTTATCCTTCGCTTTTTGCAGTAGCGCCGCTGAAAGCGGCGTGCCTAAAAAGGTTGACTGCTTATAACGTGCTTTCGGCTGCTCATGGTCGCGTGCGAAAAAATCAGTGTCCCACCGCCAAACATAATCATCTCCGATCATGTTCGCTGCGAGTCGCAGTTCGATGCGGTCGCCTTCCATCAACTCAACTGGCTGTGAAAATGGAAACAGACCCTGGCCATAGATCATCTCCGGCAAGCTCGGATGGTTCGAAAAGCCAATGCCTTTGACCAACTCCGAATCGAACCAGACAGCCACACCATGTGCCGTGCCGTTTCGCGCAACTCGCCAGGTAATCTCTGCCTGAATATCAGGGGTGTTTACTTCGTAGTAATCGATCGTGGTCCAACAAACCGGCTCGACGAACAACTGCTCAGCGCGAATGCGCGTCTTCCGCCAGTTGTTAGTGATCAGACGTGTTCCCGCTGAAAGATCCAACCCAAAACCATTGTTTTCCCACGGCGCCACGAGCTGTTCATATCGATCGTCAGCTTCAATAACTGCCGCCCACACCCGATCGCGTTGCGGAATGAGCCTACCGCCACGCGCCAAATGCCTTTCGCGTGCGTCACTAATCGATGGAATGTGTCGTTGAAACCACGGCAGGACGCCACGTAAATCAGAAACGATTATGCTCGGTCGTTCGTCCACGGTGATCTCAGTCGACATGCTTTCGAAGAACTGAATCCGATCTGCAAAACCGTTTGCCGCCGCAGCTTCGCGCGCGAGTCCGATCACGTTGCTCGGTTCGACAGCATAGACGCGTCGCGCGCCAAGCTTGCAGGCAAGCAGTGCAAACACGCCTGGACCACTGCCCAGATCCATCACGACCGAATCAGATTTCACCACCTGGCGCAGCGCTGCCGCGTAAGCACGCATGCGCACAGTATCGGCAATCATCTGGCCATAGAAGTGAAGGCTATACATGGCTTGTGGCTCGATGGCTGCCTCAACAAGTCGTTTCATTCACACCGGGCTTTAGCCCGGTGGAAAAGGCACCTCAACTCGCCTGAAACCGTTTTAACGGTTTCGACCGCAAAATAGCGAAACCGTTGAAAACGGTTTGTATCGATGCCTCTCGTCTATCACCGGGCTAAAGCCCCGTGTGAATGAGACGATACCTGAGGCAAAACATGATTCGATTCAAAATCATCGAGGATGCTGTCGCACAATTCCGGAATCCGCGCCGGGTCCGAATGTGGCACCACGCGTCGCAATGGAACGTGGTTCAAGACCCGATTCAACAGTTCAAACTCCCGCGCGCGCATCTGTTTATCCATCAACTTCGTTGCGTACGTATTCGCCACCAGCGACATCAGACCTTCCGCGCGACTGAGTGGTCCAACAGAAGGCGCGAACGGATCGTCCTGGCGCTCGGCCAAAAGATAAATGGCTGCAAGTGGCAACGACTCCCGTTGAAACTGTTCGCGTCGTTGAGTTAAGTCGAGATAGCACTTGTCCCAATTCGGCGTGAGTTTAGGTAAATGTGTTTCGTCTCCGTAAAGCGCCTTAACAGAAGCGGGCCACAAGCGAATGCAGGGATAAGCGGGTCGGACCAGGAAATGATCGTCGTGGTCATCCAGCGTCATCACATCTTCAGCGAGAACACTGAAGCCCTGCTCGGAAAACGCTGCGGCTGTTGTTGACTTACCCGATCCGGCTGGTCCTGACAGAGCGATCGCATAGCCGTCAATCGCGATCGCGCTCGCGTGTAAACAAAACACCCCGCGCAGCAACATCACAAAACCCATGATGGGACCAAGCAGATAGGTCGTCGTGTCTTCAAGCGTCAGGGATTCAGGCCACCTGGCCCAAACCTCGGTTCCACTCTGGTCCACGACAAACTCCGTCCGATCGGCGTAACAAAACCGGTGATACTTACCTTCAAACAGCCGGAACACACGCAACACAGGATTACCGCACTCGTCCGTGTAGTCTGCAATGTACGAAGTTTCGATCTGCGCGGTGCTGACTTCATCAAGCCATGCGGGAAGCGAGCCGAACGTTATGCGAACGTCATCGCGGGCGACTGCCGAGGAGGGGACGCCGGGGATAGTTAGGTTTGCGACAACTCCAAGGCCGTAGATCGAGCACCGGAAGGGCATGAATTGAGGCTATGCGATTACTGTTTACTGCCGATTCGATTCACTGGCCGGTTTTAGGACCAGCCGCCGAGCCGCCGCCACCGTCTAAATCACCTTTTGGACCGATGTTCCTGGTGATTTCGCGAATGTTCCCGTAAACGATGACTTCCGGCTTGTGATATGGCTTTTTAATTTGCTGGTTTTGTGCGTCGGTCTCTGGTTTACGCTCCATGAATCGTCTCCTACTCAGGCAGTCTAGGCGATTGAGGTTTGGTACGCGCGATTTTTGTTCACCTGATCGTCGGTCGCTATTAGCTGGGAGTGCGTGAGCCAATAGTTCAACGCAAATACACGTAAGCTAGCCCAGAGGCCGTCGGGAGTCAGTTCATTCGCGATCGATCTGCGAAGACTCAGGTTAACAAAACTCTTGAGTTGCGGATTGACCTCAAAACTGTCGAGCCATCTTACACCACCGCGCCTAATCAATTGAAGAGTTGGATCGCCCGCGAGCGGTGTTTTAGGACGATTTATTACAGCGGCGGGCAATCGATCCTTCATCGCGACTCTCAGGATGTGCTTGTTCACACACCACGGGTTTGTCGGAATCGACAACAAATACTCGACTAAACGCACGTCGATGAATGGATGACGAAGTTCTAAATTTAATTTGGTGGCACCGCGATCATAACCTTCAAACAGCGGCGCCCAAACTTTCGAGCTCAGTGCTCGCATCGCCCGTCTTTCGTCACGATTAACACGACTCATCGCAGATTGTTTCAAACGATCGAGTAGATTAGTTCTCCTCGCGAACGATTCGTCGATCCATTCGGGAAGCGCAGGCTCCGGAGATCGCGTGCCTGCAATTCGCCTGAGCGTGCTTCTGATCTTCAAACGCCGTCGTTTCGGCTCGTTCATGAACGCGTCGCCGTCATAACCCGTAAACCCAATGCTGCTATGACTTTCACAGAGTCGCAACAGGGTGTGAAACTGAGCTGTAAGTGGAGACAGAAGGAAAGGCTCGGGTTGATCCATATCGCCACGAACCTGTTCGTCAAATAATGAATATCGATCGGCGACGACGTAACTGATGGGAATGCCGAGGTGGTTGGCGGCGAGTGTCGCATAGTGACGCTCCTCGTCGGGGATCAGCTCGTCGTATACAACTGCGCACGCATGTACGTCGGCGCCCAAGTCACATGCAACTGCGGCGAGGCTCGTCGAATCGAGCCCGCCGCTCATCGACACTGCGACGCGATCTCTAAGGCGATCTCTAACTGCGCGCCGCAACAGTTCCCTGAAATGCTCGACGTACGAATCACGATCGCGGTAACGCACTTCTTTCGACGGGTCGGGAGCCCAGTAACGACGAATCGAAAGCGAACCGTTGTGGAGCGTCAGAGTGTGCGCGGGCGGCAGACGTTGAATATCGCGAAACGTCGTCGACGACAGATCCTGGTTCAAGCCAAAGACGAGATAGTCTCCGATTGCTGTTTCGTTGAGCGTATCCGAGCCGGTGCGTAACGAATTCAGATTGGTGCTGAAGGTAAAGTTGTTCGCGACATGCGTGAAGAAAAATGGCTTCACTCCGAAATGATCGCGCGCGCCGAAAAGTCGTCCTGTGCGATTGTCCCGGATAGTGAAAGCGAAGTCACCAAGCAAGTGTTTGACGCAGTCCTGGCCCCAGGTTTGATAAGCCAGGAGAATCAGTTCCGCGTCATCTTCCGTCTGTGGAGGGTGCGGCAGTTTAGCAATTAGATCTTCGCGTCCATCGATGCGTGCGTCGGCAGTAATCGAAAGGTAAGACACGGATTTTCACGGATTGATGCTGATGATTCCCTGGGCTGCGAGGTTCTCGATCAGCTCGAGCAGGTCGTTGCGCAGAAACTGACCGTCAACGTCGTATTCTTTGGCAAGTTTTTCATAGGCAGCTTCGATCGATTCAGAAGTCGTAAGCGCTGACAAGAATCGCGTGCCGACATCGTCGAGACCGAAGTAACGTTCGCTGTCGAGATTCAGAATTACAGACTCCTCCTGAAGCTTGGAGATCAGGACGTCGTCAGGTATCTTCACTCGATCCGAAAAAGAAATCGACATGGCCGGGCATTCTACCATGCAAAAGGAGCGGCAATGCGAGCATTAACGAGGTATCTCGCTGTATTACTCGCAAGTTCTTTAGCGATCTCGGCACAAACCCCCGACCCCGATCTGACGAAGCAACCAACGCTTTACGTTGTCGCTTACGCTCACCTCGATACGCAGTGGCGCTGGGAATATCCGCGTTCCATCAACGACTACCTCCCGAAGACGATGCACGACAACTTCGCGCTGATCGACAAGTATCCCAACTACATCTTCAACTTCAGCGGCGCGAATCGTTATCGCATGATGAAGGAGTACTGGCCGGCGGATTACGCGCGCGTCAAACAGTATGTCGCGGCGGGTCGCTGGTTTCCCGCCGGCTCGTCGATGGAAGAGAGCGACGTCAACGTACCATCCGCGGAGTCGATATTTCGCCAAATCCTCTATGGCAACAGGTTTTTTAAACGAGAGTTTGGCAAAACGAGCGCCGAGTACATGCTGCCGGATTGTTTTGGTTTTCCAGCGTCGCTGCCGAGCATTCTGGCGCACGCGGGCTTGAAAGGATTCTCGACACAGAAACTCACGTGGAATTCGGCGGCGCCCGTCGGTGGTCCCGGCTCGATTCAGGAAACACCGCGCGGGATTCCATTCAACGTCGGCTGGTGGCAGGGACCTGACGGGCGTGGTGTTGTGGCGGCGTTGAATCCGGGCAGCTACGGTGGTCAGATTCGAGAAGACATCAGCAAGAGTCCCACGCCCGTGAATGCAAACGCGCGCAACGCGCCTGTTGATTGGCCTCGGCGCGTCGAGCGCAACGGCAAAGTCAGTGGACTGTTCACCGACTATCACTATTACGGCACCGGCGATACGGGTGGTTCTCCGCGCGAAGACTCAGTGCGGATGGTGGAAGCGATCGTGACGAGAAACACGTCGCTCAGCCCCACGCCTGTTACGAGTGTTGGTGATGGACCATTGAAGGTTGTCTCTGCGACAGCGGAGCAGATGTTTCTGAACATTCGTCCCGAGCAGATGAAAGGCTTGCCGCGTTACGAGGGCGATTTGTTACTCACAGATCACTCCGCAGGTTCGATAACTTCGCAGGCATATCAGAAACGCTGGAACCGCAAGAACGAACTGCTCGCAGACGCTGCGGAGAAGGCTTCGATCGGCGCTGCGTGGCTGGGCATCCGCACATATCCGCAGGAAAGATTGAACAACGCATGGACACTCGTCATGGGTGGCCAGTTTCACGACATCCTGCCGGGCACCGCGACTCCGAAAGCATTTGAGTATTCGTGGAACGACGACGTGATTGCGATGAATCAGTTTGCGGGGGTGCTGACGAGTGCGACTGAAGGAATCGCTGGTGGGTTGAACACGCAGACTGTTGGGCAACCGATTATTGTTTACAATCCGCTGAACATCGCTCGTGAAGATATTGTAGAGGCGGATGTGGATATTGCGGTTGGGCCGGTTCGAGTGCTTGGACCGGATGGACGCGAAGTCCCGTCCCAGATGATTGCGCCGACGAAATTATTATTTCTCGCTAAGGCGCCGTCGGTTGGTTATGCAGTCTACGATGTTCAATCGGGCGGCCGTGCTGCGACAGGGCCGACGAGTTTAAAGGTCACGCAATCGTCACTCGAGAATGATCGCTACCGAATCAGTCTAAACTCTGATGGTGACGTCCAAAGCATTTTTGATAAGCGCTTCAACCGCGAACTGCTCGATGCTCCGATGCGACTCGCGATCAAGAGCGACACGCCCGCGCAGTGGCCTGCGTGGAACATGGATTGGACCGATCAACAAAAACCGCCGCGAGCGTATGTCGGCGGTGCTGCGCAGGTGCGTGTCGTTGAGAATGGTCCAGCGCGCGTTGCAGTCGAAGTCGTGCGCGAGACGGAGGGTTCGAAGTTTCGGCAAACGGTGCGTTTGTCGGCGGGTGATGCCGGCAATCGCGTCGAGTTCAGTAACGTGATCGATTGGAAGACAAGGAATGCCAATCTGAAGGCGACTTTTCCACTCACCGCCGCGAATGCCAACGCGACTTACAATTGGGACATCGGCACGATCGAACGCGGCAACAACGACGAGCGAAAGTTTGAAGTGCCGTCGCATCAATGGTTCGACCTCACGGATCGAAGCGGAAGTTTTGGTGTGACGATCCTCTCTGATTGTAAGTACGGTTCTGATAAGCCCGACGACAAGACACTCCGGCTGACGTTGTTGCGCACGCCCGGCATTGGACCACGCGCGGGATACGGCGATCAGTCAACACAGGACTGGGGCCGTCATGAAATTGTTTACGGGCTCGCGGCGCATGGCGGCGATTGGCGCCGCGAGCAGACTGACTGGCAAGCGCAACGTCTGAATCAACCGTTGATTCCGTTTCAGACTTCGCGGCACCCGGGAACACTCGGAAAGACGTTTTCAATCCTGCGAGTCAACAACAGTCGCGTTCGTGTGCTGGCGTTGAAGAAGGCTGAGGACACGGATGAAGTCATCGTGCGAATCGTGGAGCTTGACGGGCGCGCGACGCCGGATGTGAGCGTACGGTTTGCCGCGCCCGTGATTGCGGCGCGCGAAGTGAATGGGCAGGAGTGGCCGGTTGGGAGTGCGAAGATTGTGAACGGTCAGCTCGCGACGAGCCTGGGACGCTTTCAGCCGCGCACGTTTGCCGTGAAGTTGGCCCAGCCGCCGGTGAAACTGGCGTCTCCTCGATCGATCCCGTTTGACTTGCCGTACGATCTTGCGGTTGCTGATCGTGATGGTGAAAGGATGAAGTTTGGTTTTGACGGTGAAGGGTTCGCGTTGCCGGCGGAGATGTTGCCACGCGAACTGAGCTTTGCGGGCATAGTCTTTCGTTTGGGTCCGGCTGACAAAGCGAATGCCGTCGTGGCGCGTGGACAGCAGATCGCATTGCCGCCGGGGTTGAAGAGGCTGTACGTGCTTGCGGCGTCGGCATCGGGCGATCAGGACGTTATTTTTGGTGTTGGAAATCAAACTGCCGGGGTCAAGATTCAGCATTGGAGCGGGTTCATCGGACAGTGGGATGACCGGCAATGGAAGCAGACTGAAGTAGTGGTCCAACCGCGCACACCGCCGCCGGATGTCCCGCCTGATATCGCTGCGCAGTTGCAGCGGCCGAGGACGAGGCTCAACCCTTACGGCGAGATGACCGGCATCACGCCCGGCTTTATCAAACAGGCACCGGTTGCGTGGTTCGCGTCACATCGTCACACGGCATCGGGCACGAATGAGGCGTATGCATATTCGTACCTCTTTGCGTACACGATAGACGTGCCGAGTGAGGCGAGAACAATGACGCTACCGAACAATGACAACGTGCGAATCCTGGCAATCACCGGCTCGAACGAGCGAGAGGGGGTAAAGCCGGCCACGGATCTGTGGCAAAACTAAAATGCTAGCGCTGGCCTTAAAAGGTATCCACAAGTCCTTTGGACCAACGATCGCGCTCGACGGCGTCGATCTCGATCTTCGCGAGGGCGAGGTGCATGCGCTGATCGGTGAGAACGGCGCGGGCAAGAGCACGCTGATGAACGTCATCGCCGGCTCGTTGCGACCCGATCAAGGCACGATGGAGATTCACGGCCGGGCCTACTCTCCTACGAATCCTCTCGACGCACGCACGCACGGCATCGCGCTGATTCACCAGGAACTGTCGTTATGTCCGCACCTCAGCGTCGCCGAAAACGTCCTGATGGGAATCGAGTCTTCAAGCTTCGGCTGGCTCGATCGCGACAAACTCATCACACGCACGAACGAAGTTTTGAAAACTTTTCATCACGCAGACATTCGTCCGGAAAGACGCGTGGGCGATCTGTCAGTCGCAGCTCGGCAGATCGTTGAGATCTCACGAGCGATCGCGGCGCAGGCGCGCATCATCCTGATGGACGAACCCACGAGCAGCCTGCAACGCGAAGACGTCGAGCACTTGTTCACGTTGATTCGAAAGTTGAGCTCCGATGGGATCTCTGTGATCTACATCAGTCACTTTCTCGAAGAGGTCCGACAGATTTCAGATCGCTTCACCGTTCTTCGAGATGGTCGCAGCGTCGCCACGGGTGATATCGCCACGACGACTGACGACGAGCTTATCGCAAAGATGGTTGGCCGCGCGCATCAGAACCTCTTTCCGGTTCGCACGCCCGCACCGGGCGACACGATTCTCGACGTTCGCAACCTTGCAACTCCGCCGCTGTTAAAGAACGCGAGCTTCGAGCTGCATCGCGGCGAGATACTCGGGATCGCAGGTCTGATGGGATCGGGGCGCACGCCACTGTTGCGCACGATCTTCGGACTCGAGCACGCGGAGAGTGGAACGATCGAAGTGAACAAGAAGAACCTTCCGAATGGACGCACCACACCGGCGATGCGTTTGGTTGAGGGTCTCGGGTATCTCAGCGAAGATCGCAAAGGCGACGGTTTGACGTTGAATCAGTCACTCGCGGACAACGTTACTGTGACGCGCTTCGATTCGTGCTCGCGCTGGGGCTGGCTCGACCTGAGCGCGCAGCGGAAACAGGCGGAAAAGCTAGTGAATGCGCTGAAGATCAGGGCGCGCGGCGTACAGCAGGAGGTTGGATCGTTGTCGGGTGGAAACCAGCAGAAAGTGATCGTTGCGCGGCTTTTGCACCAGGATGCGGACGTGCTTTTGCTCGACGAACCGACGCGCGGCATCGACATCGGCAGTAAGGCGCAGGTTTACGAAACGATTGCGGCATGTGCGGCGCAGAACAAAGCTGTGTTGATGGTGAGTTCGTATTTGCCGGAGTTGTTTGGCATGTGTGATCGACTTGCGGTCATGAGTCGTGGATACTTGTCCGAAGCGCGTTCGATTGATGAATGGACTCCGGAGTCAGTGCTGCAAACGGCCATCGGGGCCACAGATCGCACAGACGAGGAACAGATATGAGGTTAGCGATAATATTTGTGGTTTTGTGTACCGCGGTGATCGCACAGGCGCAGACGCCGCTCGAGGAGATGGTCAAGACGGAGCAGGCGTTTTCGAAGATGGCCGAGGAGAAGAACACGCGCGACGCATTCCTGGCTTTCATCGCCGACGACGGACTGCTGTTCCGGCCCGGCGCCGTGAACGGGAAGAAGTGGTTGCTCGATCACCCTGGGCAGCCGCCACCGCCCGGCAAGAAACCGCTGCTCGCGTGGCAACCTAACTTTGCCGGCATGTCCGCTTCGGGCGACATGGGTTTCACGACTGGTCCATGGGAGTCGAAGCCTGACATCAAGGATCCGAAGCCGTCGGGTTATGGCCACTTCGTAACTGTCTGGAAAAAACAACCGGATGGCACGTGGAAGTTCGTCGTCGATCTTGGCATTACCCATCCGCAGTCAGGTGGACCACAGACCATTTGGCATCCGACAGAAAAAGTCGAACCGGCGACTACCGCTGTTGAAACGGCAAAGGCAGTCAAAGCGCTTGTGGACCGCGATGGAATACTGTCGCTGGCAACGTTGGAAAACGGTTTGGCGAAGGCTTTCGAGTCGCACGCCTCGCCTGAGGTCCGGGTTTATCGAGCCGGCCATCTTCCGTTCATCGGACGGTCTGCGGCTGCGGAGGCTTTAAATAAGGTCAGCGGAAAACTCAAATCCCAGCCGATCGGCGGCGACGTGTCTCGCGCCGGTGATCTCGGTTATACGCACGGCACTTACGAAATCTCTGACGCCACAGAGAAAGTGACCGAGCGTGGCAGTTACGTTCGAATCTGGAGGAATCAAGGTGGGGCGTGGCGTGTTGTGCTTGATGTAATTAATGTCCATTGAGAACCACGACACGCGCGTTTTTCGAGCCCCGGGCCGAGTGAACCTGATCGGTGAACACACCGATTACAACGACGGCTTCGTGATGCCGGCGGCCATCGACTTCTACACCTGGGTCAAGATCGCAGCTCTCGATACCCGCAAACTTTGCGTCAAATCACAGAATTACGGCGAGGAAGTCGAGGTCGATCTCGACGATCCAAACATCGCGGCACGTGGACGTTGGAGCGACTATCCGATCGGTGTCGCGGTGATGCTCGAGCGGGCAGGTCATCGTTTGCGCGGCGCACGGCTGGAGATTCGCGGCGAAGTGCCAATCGGATCGGGGCTGAGTTCGTCGGCGGCGCTCGAGGTCGCGACGGCTTGTGCGTTAACCGCGAACTCCGGTCTGAAAATCGAGCGGCGCGAGCTCGCGCTCCTCTGCCAGCAGGCGGAAAACGAATTTGTGGGCGCGCGTGTCGGCATCATGGACCAATTCGTGTCGCTGTTTGGTCAGGCGCATAAAGCCCTGATGCTCGATTGTCGTTCACTCGATTTCAAGCTGTTGCCGGTGCCCGACAACGTTCGTTTGATAATTTGCAACACGATGGTGAAGCACGCGTTGGCGTCGAGCGCTTACAATGAGCGGCGTGCGCAGTGTGAAGCGGGCGTGAAACACCTGCAACAGCATCTTCCGCATGTGAAGGCTTTGCGCGATGTGACGGTCGAACAGCTCGAGCAGTACGGCCGCGATCTGCCCGAGGTTGTTTATCGTCGTTGCAGGCATGTGATCACGGAAAATGAGCGAGTGTTGTGGGCGGCGGATGCATTAGAGCGACATGAGCTAAACCAGTTTGGAAAGTTGATGGCTGAATCACATCGCAGCCTGCGCGACGATTATGAAGTCAGTTCGACGGAGCTCGATGTGATGGTTGAACTGGCGCAAACCGTGGAAGGTGTCTACGGCGCGCGGATGACTGGCGGCGGATTTGGCGGATGCACCGTGAATTTGGTGGCCGTCAAACATACGGAAGAGTTTCGCACGCGTGTGGCTGACGGTTACGAGCGGGTAACACAACTGAAGCCCGAGATCTATATCTGCAACGCTTCAAATGGAGCGGAAGAGGTTAGACAGAATTAACAAGATTTTTTCAGGATTGGTATCCTGAAAAATCCTGAAATCCTGTCCAAAAATTATGAAGCTAATCATTCTGGCCGCAGGTTACGCGACGCGCCTTTATCCACTGACACTGAATCAACCCAAGCCGCTGCTTCCGGTTGCCGGCAAGCCGATGCTCGAACATGTTCTGGACAAGATCGGTGGCGTTCGCGCGATCGATCACGCATACGTCGTTACGAACGCGAAGTTCGTCAGCCATTTCGAACAGTGGGCCGAGGGCTACCGGAATCCGAAAGTTACATTCCGGTTTACTATCGTTAACGACAACAGCACAGACGACTCGAACAAGCTCGGCGCCATCGGCGATATGCATCTCGTGATAACCAAACACGAGATCGACGACGACATCATCGTCGTCGGTGGCGACAATCTGTTCAGTCAGGACCTTTCCGAGTTTGGCAATTACTGTCTTCAGAAAAATTCACCGGTGACAGGTGTTTACGACGTCGGCGATCTCGAGGAGATCAAGAAGTACAACGCAATCGAGATCGACGCAGAGAATCGCATCACTTACTTCCAAGAAAAACCGAAAGTTCCAAAGAGCACGCTCACGGGCATCGCGCTTTACTACTACCCGAAGGGGACGCTGCCTCTGATTCACCAATATATTGCGGACGGAAACAATCCGGACCAACCTGGCCGGCTGGTCCAATGGCTGTACCCGCGCGTGCCGTTCTATGTCTGGAAAGTGCCGGGCATCTGGTTTGATATCGGTTCGATCGAGAGTCTCGAAGAGGCAAATCAAGTCTTCAGCAAGCTGTGAACATAACCAAAAAACACTTTGGCCAGATGCCGGATGGCGCCGAGGTTTTTCTTTACACCCTCACGAACGATCTCGGGCTTGAAGTTTCGATCACTAATTATGGTGGCGCAATTACGTCGCTGAAGGTTCCGGATCGCGCGGGCGTGCTGGGCGACATCGTGCTCGGGTTTGAAACTCTCGACGACTACGTCACGAACCCGCGTTATTTTGGAGCGCTGATTGGACGCCATGCGAATCGTATTGCCTTGGGTAAGTTTTCGCTGAACGGTGTTGAGTATCAACTGGAACAGAACAACGGCGTCAATCATCTGCACGGCGGCTTCAAAGGTTTCGACAAACGCGTCTGGAATGCGCGTCGTGATTCCACCGGTCTGCAGCTCGAGTACGTGAGCAAAGACGGTGAAGAAAAGTATCCGGGCACGGTCACCGCGGTCGTTAGTTACCGGTTGTCCGACAATGAATTACGCATCGACTATGGCGCGACGACGGACACAGACACGATCGTAAACCTCACGAATCACTCTTACTTCAATCTTAAGGGCGAAGGCACGATCCTGGACCATGAGCTGTTGCTGAATGCTGACAGTTTCACGCCTGTCTCGAAAGATTTGATTCCAACGGGTGAGATCAAGGCGGTGGAAGGAACGCCGATGGATTTCCGGCAAGGTAAGAAGATTGGAGCAGAGATTAGTGACATCACCGGGGGCTACGATCATAATTTCGTCTTGAACAATCACGACGGTTCGCTAAGATCTGCCGGACGGCTTTATGAGAAGAGCACAGGCCGAATACTCGAGATTCTGACGACGCAGCCGGGCATGCAGTTCTATTCGGGGAATTTTCTCGACGGGAGCTTCGTGGGAAAGAACGGGTTTGTCTATCAAAAATACACGGGGCTGTGTTTGGAGCCGCAACACTTTCCCGATGCACCTAATCACCCGAACTTTCCGTCGACAGTGCTGCGGGCAGGTCAAGAATACAAACAATCTACTGTATTTAAGTTCTCGACCAACTAATGATTAAAGAGATCATCTGTGTAATCTGTGGATCGCTTTTGTGGATCCTTGTGTTCCCGGATGCGAAAGTAACATTCGAACGCAACGCAAACGACGTTGCGAATCGTGAGTTCAAGTTTAAGAGCATCGCGTCGCCGGTGAAAGACGATGCTGCCGCGCATGCGAAACTCACGTTGATCGACGGTGAGTTGGACCAGGGTAGCGCTGAGTTGTCGGCGCTGACCGATGGCCGCTTGCCGCATGATGAGGATGAACCGGGTGCAAATGTTTTCTTCAGGGCAGGTAGCTCGGGTGGACGTTTCCGCATGGACTTCGGCAGTGCGATCGAGATTCTGCGGGTCAACACTTATTCATGGCATTCAAACTCGCGCGGTCCACAGTTGTACAAACTCTACGGCGCTGACGCCTCCGATCCGAAGCTCAATCTGGATCCGAAGCGAGGAGTCGATCCCGCAACTCAGGGTTGGAAATTCATTGCGCTGGTGAGCACTCTCTCCGATCGCGGCGAAGACGGTGGACAGTACGCGGCGAGTGTTACCGATGCGAACGGCAGCTTAGGAAAATATCGTTACTTGCTTTTTGATTGCTACATTACCGAACTGCACGACAACTGGGGAAATACGTTCTACAGCGAGATCGACGTGGAGCCACAAAAAGGCACAAAAGGAAATTAGAAAGGGCGATTTGAGCTTTCGTACGCTCGGATCGCGTCTTCGTGGCGAAGCGTGAGGCCGATGTCGTCCAATCCTTCCAGCAGGCAGTAGCGCTGAAACTCGCCAACTACAAACAAAATCGAGAGACCGCTCGAGTCTTCGATCGTTTGCCGTTCGAGATCGACAGTCAACTCGTAACCTTCGTGTTTCTGAGCACGAGTCATAATCGCTCGGACTTGTGACGAGTCCAAAGTGATCGGAAGCATGCCGTTCTTGAAACAATTGTTCGCGAAGATGTCGGCAAACGACGGCGCGATGATCACGCGAAAGCCGTACTCGCCGAGCGCCCACGGTGCGTGCTCGCGCGATGAGCCACAACCGAAATTCTTGTCAGTCACGAGGACTGACGCCCCGTCATAACGAGGTTCGTTGAGTACAAACGCCGGGTTTGGTTTACCGTCAGGCGAATAGCGCCAATCGTAAAACACAAACTGTCCAAAGCCCGTGCGCTCGATGCGTTTCAGAAATTGCTTGGGAATGATCTGATCCGTGTCGACGTTGGCGCGATCGAGCGGAGCGACAAGCCCTGTGTGTTTATTAAAAGCTTTCATTTGGTTTTCAGCCGCAGATTTTCGCAG
>JBIOUJ010000032.1:0-36564 GCA_044867025.1 Pyrinomonadaceae bacterium
CGCAGAGGAACGCAGAGATACGCAGAGAAATCTAGTAAAGGAACTATTACTGTGAAACGAATCGCCTTAACCTTTATCGTCGGAATCTCTCTAGCGTTCGCATCTTTCAGCTTTCTCGCCCGAACGGCGTCAGCAGGGAACTGGCCACAGTGGCGAGGCCCGGACGGCTCCGGCGTCTCCACCGAGAAAAACCTTCCCTCTGAATGGAGCCCCACTAAAAACATCAAGTGGAAAACTCCAATCGAAGGCCGGTCACACTCGTCGCCCATCGTTTGGGGCAACCGGATCTTTCTGACGACCGCCGTCGAAGGTGCTGAGATTCCCGGAGCAAAGGCGGTAAAGCACCAGATAGAGGGCAAAGACTTTCTTCACCCGGACAGCGTCGGCGCTAACAAGAAACACACGTTCAAAGTCATCGCTCTGGATCGCGATTCGGGCAAGATCGTTTGGCAGCAGACCGCATGGGAAGGCACGCCCTTCGACGATCGTCACCGCAAGAGTTCCTATGCTGCATCGACACCGGCCACCGACGGCAAGATGGTCTACGCGTTCTTCGGCACAGAAGGTCTCTATGCGTACGACTTCAAAGGCAAGCTGGTGTGGAAAGCGCAGCTCGGAAACATCGGCACTCTCGGCATGGGGGCGGCAACGTCGCCGATCCTCTTCGACAATTTTGTGATCGTGCAAGCCGACGAGGAGAATGCAACTGCGTCTTTCATAGTCGCTCTCGATAAAAAAACGGGCAAAGAAGTCTGGAAAACGCCGCGAAAGATTCAGGTAAGCTGGTGCACGCCGCTGCTTGTTCGGACCGCGACCCGCACCGAATTGATCACCAGCGGCACCGAGGCCGTCATTGCGTATGACCCGGCGACCGGCAAAGAGCTGTGGCGACACAAAGGCCTCGAGAGCAACGCGATTCCTTCGCCCGTGGCAAACAATGAAATGGCTTACTTCGTCGCCGGATTCCCGACGAAGATCACCTATGCCATCCGTCTCGGCCAGAACGGTGATCTGACGGGCACTCCGAACGTGCCCTGGAAGTATGAGAAAGGGACAGCCTATGTGCCTTCGCCGATCCTCTATGGCGACTATCTTTATCTGACGACCGATCGCGGCATTCTCACCGCCCTCGATGCGAAGACAGGTGAAGTCAAATACGAAGGCGGACGAATTCCGATTCCCGCAACCTTCACTGCGTCGCCGGTGGCGTTCGAAGGAAAGATACTAATGACCAGCGAGGATGGCGACACGTTCTTGATCAAAGCAGGTCCGAAGCATGAGATCCTCGGCACGAATTCCGTTGGCGAAGCGGTTTACGCGTCGCCCGCGATTGCCGATGGCCGCATCTTCATCCGCGGCGAGAAGAACCTTTACTGCATCGGTAGTTAAGCCACAAAAAGGCACAAAAGGCAGAGCCACAAAAAGGCACAAAATATTTTTTGAAGTATTTTGTGCTTTTTGTCGTCTAACAAGATAGGAGGTGTGGTGTATGTTTGAGCGATCCATGATTCTCGCATCGATTGCATGTGTGCTTTTTGTGAGCGCCGGTTGCAGTTCAAGTAACGATGCTCATTACGCAGAACTTGAGAAGGACCGGCAACAACAAGCGGCACGGGCTAACGCTGCCCCTGTCGCTGCTGCGTCACCGCAAGCGAGTGTGACAGCATCACCTTCACAAACGGCGACCGCTCAGGCTGCGCCCGCTGCCAAAAGTTATTGGACTAACTTCCGCGGACCAAGACGCGACGGCAAGTACGATGAACAACCGATCGCGACAAACTGGCCCTCGAACGGACTGCCGGTGCTTTGGAAACAACCCGTCGGTGTTGGACATGCCTCGTTTGCGGTTGCCGAAGGCAATGCGTACACGATTGAGCAAAGACGCGGCGAGGAGGTGGTCGCAGCCTACGATTTAATGAGCGGTCGCGAGCTCTGGACACAAAAATGGAGCGCCGAATTTAACGATTCCACCGGCGACGGTCCACGTGCGACCCCGACCTGGGACCAGGGCCGAATCTACGCGCTCGGCGCAACCGGCGAGCTGCGGTGTCTCGATGCAAAGACTGGTTCCGTGATCTGGGGGAAGAATATTCTTTCTGACAACCAGGCCAGCAATCTGCCATGGGCCATGGCGGCCTCGCCACTCGTTGTCGACGACAAAGTGATCGTGCTTCCCGGAGGCACTTCAGGCAAATCGGTTGTCGCATATAACAAGATGACAGGCGCGCCTGTGTGGCGAGTGCTCAACGACGTGCAGGCGTACGTCTCGCCGATGCTCGTCGAGTTAGCAGGTCGGCGGCAGATCGTCGTCGTCACTTCGTCGCGTGTCGTCGGTCTGGTTCCGGAGAGTGGAGCGCTGCTGTGGAGTTATGTTTGGGACACGAACGGCGGCATTAACGTCTCGCAACCCATCGTCGTCGATCAGAATCGTTTCTTCATTTCGTCAGGGTATGGAAAAGGCGCTGCGCTCGTGGAAGTTAAAGGCAGTGGCAACAGTTATACGGCCACGACGATTTGGGAAAACGTCCTGATGAAGAACAAGTTCAATAGCTCGGTTCTTCATAATGGTTACGTTTACGGTCTCGACGAAGGCATCCTCACTTGTTTGGATGTGAAGACCGGGGAACGCAAGTGGAAAGATGGACGCTATGGTTACGGCCAGGTCCTGCTCGCAGGTGATCACTTGATCCTAACCAGCGACAAGGGTGAGGTCGCGCTGGTGAAAGCTACGCCGGACGGTTACAACGAGGTCGCGCGGTTTGAGGCACTCAAGGGCCAGACGTGGAATTATCCGGCGATCGCCGGTGGACGCTTGCTCGTGCGCAACTCGAATGAGATGGCAGCGTATGACATCTCTGCCAAGTAAGCCGCAGATTTTCGCAGAAGAACGCGGATCCGATCCGCGTTCATCTGCGAAAATCTGCGGCTAAAATTCAATTCTTAGTAAAGATCCGCTTCGCCTCGAACGAGCCGTTTGGACCATCGATGTACATGTCGATGACTAACTCGCCCTGAGCGGAGATGGTCCACTTGCGCACAACTTGCGTCGTAACCGGTCCCTTCGGAGTTTCAGCCGTCGTAACCTCAGTTACCGTCAGCCCCTTGTCCTCCGGCAACCAGTTGACCGTGCGTTTACCTTTTGGCGGTGTCTGGTTCGGTGGTGCTTGCGGTGTGAACTCGTGTTCCTTACCGTCCAGGAAGTAAGTGTCTTTCACGACGCGCTCGTTTCCCGGTTGGATGAGTTTCGTTTCCAATTCAATCTGATCTTCTTTGTGCGCGATGGTGAGGATCTGGCTCATGTTTCCGGGTAGACCGTAACTACGTCCGCGATCAAGCGTCCAGGTGCCACTGAAGTTTGGTTTCGTTGCCGCCAGCGCGATTGCTGACAGCACCATCATCGCCGCCACACATATCAATATCTTTTTTGCCATGTCATCTCCTTCTCACCAGCGAAAGCAGCGGTCCCGTCATGAACGTCGTGACGAGTGCCATCAAAACCATCATTGCGAAGATACGACCCGAAAGAATGCCGAGATCATAACCGATATTCAGCACGACCAGCTCAACTAATCCTCTCGTGTTCATCAGCACGCCAATCGAAAACGCATCAGACCAGCGCATTCCCGTCCAGCGACCCATCAACATACTGCCGCCGAGCTTGCCCGCGATCGCGACCACGATTATCACCGCGCACATCGCCCAGTCTTGCCACTCGTTCAGTAGCCCGATCTGCGTGCGCAATCCGGTGAACGCAAAGAACAGCGGCAGCAGCGCGTAGGAACCGAACGCCTCGAGCTTGTCTTTCAGAAAGATCCTGAACTCGGTTGAGGGCGGCATGACGACGCCGGCCACAAACGCGCCGAACAGTGCGTGAATCCCGATCGTCTCTGTGATCAGTGCGCAAATAAAAACGAAAGCCAGGATAACCGGTATCAACCGCCGTTTGTGTAACTGCGAATCTGGCTCCTTGATCGCACGACCCAGTTGCGGTCGCACCAAAAAAATCATCAAGGCTGCAAAAATCAGTGTTAAGACGACTGTGATTGCGGAGATTTCGATTCCGGCCTGTTTCACCAGCGCTATGACCAGCGCCAGGATGCACCAGGCAGTGACGTCGTCGACAGCAGCGCAGGTAATGGCGATCGAGCCGAGTTGCGTTTGCGTGAGTCCGCGGTCTTCCAGGATCCGGGCCAGCACCGGAAAGGCCGTGATGCTCATTGCAACCCCGATGAATAACGCAAATGCATTGAAAGAGGTTCCTGCCGGCGCAAGTTCTCGATAAAGAAAAAGCGAGAGGCCAGTGCCGAGCAGAAATGGCAGGATGATACTCGCGTGGCTGATCATCACCGCAGCCGATCCTCTTTCTCGCACTTGTCGTATGTTCAGCTCCATACCGACGATGAACATGAAAATCACGACGCCGATTTGACTGAGCTGTCGCAACGTTTCCATCGAGGACGCGGGGAAGAGGAACGCTACCGCCTGCGGATAGATCAATCCCAGCACTGAAGGACCCATCACGATGCCGGCAACCATCTCTCCCATGACTGGCGGCTGACCGAGTCGTCGGAACAGCATCCGAAACAAGCCGGCCATCGCCAGGATGACGATTATCTGCGTGAGTAAAATGCTGAGCGGGGTTCTGAAGTTCTCCCAAAGAGTTCCCCTGAAAGACATTGGAGCGCCCGTTGTCGGTGTCATCTGAGTTGGATTGGGAGGACCCAACTTGGCGCCTGCTTCGAGGATCACCCACACGCCCGCCACCAAGACAAAGATCAGCAGGAAATACGGTAAATAATGTCGGAACTCCGAAAAACCGAATCTTTGAGGAAGGGGCATCGACTCTCTATACAACGGTCCTGCTGGACCGCGCAACTATCTCACAAAAATACACCAAATGGTTCATACGAAATGGTTAATTGGCAAACCCCGGTGACGATGCTAATTTGATTAATTCCATGATCGTCGCGACTGAACAGCCCCGAACCGAAGTAGGGAATTATTTTGTCTCGAACTACCCGCCCTTCTCCCAGTGGCGGCCCGAGTTTGTTTCTGACGCCCTCGACGCGCTCAACCAGCCGCCGCGGGTCGACGATCCTTTAGGTCTGTACATTCACATCCCGTTCTGCCGGAAGCGCTGCCATTTCTGTTACTTCAAAGTCTACACAGACAAGAATGCGTCCGAGATCGAGGTCTATCTCGATGCTCTCATCAAGGAAAACGAGATCTACAGCCGCATGCCTGCGTTTCAAGGCCGTAAGCTCCGGTTCGCATACTTCGGCGGCGGCACGCCTTCATACGTCAGCGAAAAGCAATTGCACTATCTCGTCGACGGTCTGAATCGTCATGTGAGCTGGGAGAATGCGGAAGAGGTCACGTTCGAGTGTGAGCCCGGCACGATACAGAAACCGAAACTGCAAACACTAAAAGAGATCGGAGTGACGCGGCTCAGTCTCGGTATCGAACACTTCGACGACGAGATCCTCGCGGCAAACGGACGCGCTCATCTTTCACCCGAAATCTATCGTGCGTATCAGTGGGCGCGTGAAGTCGACTTCCCGCAGATCAACATCGATCTGATCGCCGGAATGATGGGCGAAACCGAAGAGAAATGGAAGGACGCGATCAAGCGTGCTATCGAGTTACAGCCAGACTCCGTGACGATTTATCAGATGGAGTTGCCCTACAACACCGTCATCTCGCAGGACATCCTGAAGAAGGGCATGACGTCGCCGATCGCGGGCTGGTCCCTCAAACGCCACTGGCTCGATTACGCGTTCGAGCAGTTTCTTGCACACGACTACGAAATCGCGGGCACCGACATCGTGGCGACGAAGAAGAAAACCTGCCGTTTCATCTACAGAGATGCGCTGTGGCATGGCGGCGACATGATCGGCATCGGAGTCTCGTCGTTTTCGCATTTTGGCGGCGTCAATTTCCAGAATGCGCACAACTTTGAAGAGTACGTGCGCATCCTTAACGAAGATCGCCTGCCGCTGTTGCGGGCTGTTTCGCTGACGCCGAAGCAGAGACTCATTCGCGAGATGGTATTGCAGTTAAAAACCGGCTGGCTTGATACCGGTTACTTTCAGAAGAAGTTCGGCGTCGATGTTTGGAAGGAATTTCAACCCGTCTACGAGGATCTGCAAAACAAGAGTTTGCTTCATCGCGATAACGGCACGATCTCGCTGACTCGCGACGGCCTTCTGAAAGTCGATCACTTTCTACTCGACTTTTTTGAACCTGAACTTAGAACTGTACGGTACGCATGAAAACGAATAATTACGACGTCATTGTAATGGGCGGTGGACCAGCAGGAAGTTCCATTGCCGGCATTCTGGCCCGCGAAGGTCGCCAGGTAATCCTGTTTGAGAAAGCAATTTTTCCGCGTCATCACATTGGTGAATCGTTGATGACCGACACCTATTGGACCTTCCGCCGTCTCGGCGTGCTCGAAAAGTTGAGGGAAAGTCCATTCGTTCGTAAGTACAGCGTGCAGTTTGCAAACCCTGCCGGGAAGGAATCACGGCCGTTCTATTTCTTCGAGGCAGTGCATCACGAAAGTGCTGTGACCTGGCAGGTCACGCGCGCTGAATTCGATCACCTGTTGATCAACCATGCGGCGGAGCAAGGTGCGACTGTACATCAGGGCGTGCTGGTGAAGCAGGTGCTGTTTGAAGGAGATCGCGCCGTTGGCGTCGAGGTGGAGATGCAGGATGGCACGCGCGAAAAGTTTTACGCAAACGTAGTTGTCGATGCGACCGGACAGGCGGCGATGCTTTCGAACAAGTTCCGCTGGCGCGTGCGCGATCCGAAACTCAAGAAGGCCGTGCTCTATTCGTATTTCAAAGGCGCACATCGCGAGCCGGATCTCAATGGCGGTGCAACGCTGGTGCTGCGGACGCAGGCCGGCAGTGGCGGATGGTTCTGGTATATCCCGCTTGAAAACGACATCACGAGTGTCGGTATCGTTGCGAATCCGGATTACCTGCTGAAGGGTCGCGGCCAGGATCTGGCGAAGATCTTTCACGAAGAGATCGAGAAGTGTGAACCGTGCCGGCGCCGAGTCGAAGGCGGCGAGCGCGTTGATAAAATCTATTCGATTCTCGATTATTCGTATCGTTCCAAGCACAATGCCGGAAACGGATTCATCATCATCGGCGACGCGTACGGCTTCCTCGATCCGATCTATTCGTCGGGAGTGCTGCTTGCACTTAAGATGGCTGAGTTAGCCGCCGATGCCATTCACGACGCCTTCAATCACGACGACTTCTCCGCCGCGCGACTGGGTCAGTACCAGGCGAAACTCGATCGTGGCATCGAGTCGATGCGCAAGTTGGTCTATGCGTTCTATAACGATGGATTCAGCTTTGCGGGATTCCTGCGGAAGTATCCCGACGAGCGCGTCCACATCATCAATCTGCTGATCGGTGACGTGTTCAAGGAAGGTGTGGATTCGGTATATGGACCAATGTCAGAGTTTGCAGAGATCCCGCCGCCATTGTACGAGCAGGTCGATGGCTCGATGGCCCCGCAGGCGCCGACGCCGGAAGAATCGGACCTACTGCTGTCGGCGAAGTACATGTCCTTCGACGACCGCGTAGCCGCTCCCGAATCTGGTGATTAAACTTTGTGCCTTTTGTGTACTAAAACAAAAGCTTCAACCCAAACTGAATATGCCGCGGATCTCGTGCTGACGAGATCCGTCCGAATGACGGTGACGGGAAGAAGTTGTCCGGCAAGTTGAAGTTCGGATGATTGAAGAGGTTGAACGCCTCTGCACGGAATTGCAAATTAAACCTCTCTGACAACGCCGTATTCTTCACCAGCGACGCATTCACGTTCTGAAATCCCGGGCCATCCAGAATATTTCTTCCCGCATTTCCAAACGTTCCCGGGGCAGGGAACGCGAAGGCCGCTGTGTTGAACCATCGTTCGGGCGTCCTTGACGACAGCTCCGGATTTCCCACGAGGTTCGGACGATCGTTTGCACCAAAACCGAGAATCGAGCGTCCCGTGCCGCTGTTATCGATCTCGGAAAGCAGCGCGACTGTGAACGGACGTCCCGATTGCAGCGTCACGATACCGTTAGTCTCCCAACCACTTAACAGTGTAGATGTCCAACCTTGCAGGCCCTTCCCCAACGGCAGCGCATACGAGTAGCTGACAGACAATCGATGCCGAACGTCAAAATTCGAACGCCCGCGCTCCGCGGCGACGTTGTAACTGTTCTGCGGGAAGTTCGGATCGCCTGTGCTGCTGAAGAAGTTTGAAGCGTCGTCGATTGACTTGGACCACGTGTAAGACGCGAGCGCCGTGAAGCCTCGTGATAAGCGTTGCTGAAAGCGCGCCTGAAGTGCGTTGTAATTAGAATTCGCGCGCGACTCGAGCAGGTCGATATCGTCGAATCTGAAATCGGGTCGCGGCACAAACGGCAGTCCTGGCGGCAGTACGCTCGGTTGCGGCTGGTTTATATCGCGAGCCGTCAGCAGCTTGGTGCCCTTGGAACCGACATACGCTACTTCAAACACGCCCTTGCTTCCGACCTGTCGCTCGACGTTGAAGTTCCAATGCTGCATGTAGCCTGTGCGCAGGTCGCGCTGGATTGCGAGCGCGGAATCGGGCAATGCGAACGGGAAGAACGCCGGAAACGGATTGTCGACCGTGAGTGGCAGCCCCGGCAACGGGAAGAAGATGTTGTTATCGAAAAACGGCGAGTTGAAGTAAAGCGCTTCAGCCGGCGCGAGCGCCGACTGGTCGTAATAAATTCCATAACCGCCGCGAAGCACCGTTGCACCATCGTCACCCAGAGTCCATGCAAATCCGACGCGCGGTGCAAAGTTGTTTTTGTCAGCGTCAAACCCGCTGCGCGGAACGCCGTTCGTTCCTACGGGAACGAGATTCCGTGTCGCGACATCGTAAACGTTCGCGCGATCTTCGGCGTCGACTGGCGGCGAGTTGTATTCATAACGCAAACCACCGGTGAGCGTGAGTCGAGGCGTCACGCGATAGCTGTCGTTGACGAAAAAGTTGTAACTCTCGGTGCGAATCTGTTGAGGGTTATCCACGCGCGCGACGCTGGTCACCAACGGGAATCCAAGCAGGAGATCTGCGAGAGCATTGTTTGTAAGGGTAAGAAACGGTGAAAACTGAAGTCGCCCGCGCGACTCGACATCGCGAAATGCGTTCTGCTGCGAAAAGCGCAGGTCCGCGCCGAATTTGATCAGGTGATTGCCGCGAACGTAACTCGAGTTATTCAGAAACTGGTAGACGTTCGTCACACTGTCTTGTGGATTGTTACCCTCATCTCCCAACGGCGAAAAGCCCGTGATAGTGATGAAGCTGAGACCCAAATCCCGCTCGCGCGGTGAAATCGTCGGCAGACCAACATCGGAATTGAGAACACTTGCTTCCTGCGTTACCGAACCAGCTACACGACTAAGTGCGACTCGGCTTTCATTGACTAAATTCGGCGTCAGTATCCAGGTCAATGCGGCCATGCCGTTTTGACTGCGACGTCTTACACTGTCGCCGAATCCCGGAACCAACGAAAACGATGAGCCGGTAAAAGGCTCGAACAGATCGCGGTCACCGAAACTGTATCTAAACGTTAGCTGAGCCGCACTGTTCAGATGATGATCGACGCGCGCGTCAAAACTGTCGTTGTCGTCGTGTAATATCGGCGAAGAAACAAAATTTTGTACCGGATCGTTGCGGTTCGGTAATGGGTAGAGTGCGGCGATCGCTCGACCAACCGGATTGATGAAAAAGTCCGGGATGATGTCGTTGTCGAATGGCATTCCCGTGAATGGATTCGTCGGCCTTCCAAACCGCCGCTCGGAGAAATTGCCCGCGCGTTCGAGTGCGGTGGGAACATTTGTCAGACGCGTAATGCCTTCACGCGAGCGTGTGCCCTCGTAGTCTGCAAAAAAGAACGTCCGGTCACGATTGATTGGACCACCGAGTGCGCCGCCGAACTGGTTGCGGATGTACTTGGGTTTCGGTTCCCCGGCCGGCGCGAAAAAGTTCCGCGCATCGAGCGCTGCGTTCCGGTGAAACTCGAAAAGCGAGCCGTGAAAATCGTTGGAACCGGAGTTGAGAACGACGTTTACTTGCGCGCCTGGATTACGGCCAAACGATGCGTCGTAGGTGCTGGTCAACATTTCGAATTCACGAATCGCGTCGACTGAAGGCCGGACGCCGAACGTGTTCAGTTTCGGATCGATGTTGTAAACACCGTCGAGGAGGAAATTGTTCGCATCTTCGCGCGCGCCGTTGACGCTGAACGCGAAGTCACCGCGAACAGATCCCGCCGAACCTGGTGCAGGCGGCACCGCGCCCGGCACCAGCAGGCTCAACTCGTAAAAGTTCCGACCATCGAGCGGCAGTTCCGTAATCTGGCGGTTTTCGATAACCGTTCCCAGCGACGCAGACTCCTTCTTCAGGTTGGCTTCGAATGTCGATTCGATTGGAGCGGGCTGCAATGCGCTAACACGCAGCGTTACATCGTGACGTCGTTCTTCATTCACGAGGAGATCGAGTCGCTGGCTGGGTTTGGCGAACCCTGTCTTTTCAACTTCCAACATGTAGGCGCCGGCAGGAATTGACGAGATTGCATACTCGCCGGAATCGCCGCTCGTTGTACTCCGAACCTCGCCGGTCTCGATACTTTTCAAATTGATGGTCGCACCCGGAACGGCTGCCTGGTTCTCGTCGTAGATGGTTCCGCGCAGCGAAGCACGATGTGTTTGCGCGCTGACGGCGACAGACGCTAAAAGCGGCAGAACAAGCAGGAAGAGGGTTCGGCACTGAAACTTCAAGATTTTGATGCTCCTCGTTCGAGATTTTGGATTGGACCCGTGCGCTGGCAGACCTTAGCAAAAACGCTTCTATTCTGTCTAAGCCTCAGATGTTAGAATGCCGGCAAAGATGAAGAGATTTACGGACGAAGTCTTCACTTAGTTTCAGACTACTTTAGGTCGGAGGTCCAAATGCTCTGGATCCTTTTCGCTCTCGGCGCGGCACTTTCATGGGGACTGTATGGTCCTGCTTTGCATCGCGGCCAGACCGAGCTCGGCAACCCAATGCGCGCCCTGCTGTGTGTCGGTGTTGCTTACTTCTTGATAGGTGTTCTGGTGCCGGTGATTACCCTTTCATCACAGGGTCAACTCAGCGGGTTCTCCATGAAAGGCTCCATAGGTGCGACCGTCGCGGGCGCACTGGGCGCTATCGGAGCCGTCTGTATTATTTTTGCGTTCCGCTCAGGTGGGTTGCCGACGTACGTGATGCCGCTTGTGTTTGCCGGCGCGCCGCTCGTCAACGTGTTGTATTCGATGTGGCTTCATCCACCGAAGACTTCGCCTAATCCGTTGCTCTATCTCGGCTTTGTTCTGGCCGCACTCGGCGGTGGTTTGGTGCTTTACTTCAAACCGGCGTCGTAAAACAGAACCTTTTCGTGTCTCCCTATTAGTCTTTGGCTTTTTACACGAGGAGATCAGAATGAGAAGCATGCGAATTTTATTGCTTGCAACGGTGGCCCTATGTGCTTTAGCACAACAGGCGACGGCCCAAGTGGCCCCTACAGCAGCGAACTGGCCGCAATGGCGTGGTCCAAATCGTGACGGCATCTCGAAGGAGACGGGGCTGCTGAAACAGTGGCCCGAAGCTGGTCCACCACTCGCATGGAAAGCGGCTGGCGGAGGACGCGGTTATTCGTCTTTTTCCGTCGCGAACGGCAAGCTCTACACGATGGGTCTGCGCGGCGATCGCGAGTTCGTCGTCGCGTTCGATGTCGCAACCGGCAAAGAAGCCTGGGCCACCGCGCACGGTTCAGCATTTCGCAACGATCGAGGCGATGGTCCAAGAGGCACGCCGACAATCGATGGCGACCGGATCTACGCACTCGGTGGGAATGGAGATCTATCCGCTCTCGACGCGCGCACGGGCAAGCTCATTTGGTCCAAGAATGTGTTGAAAGAATTTGGTGGTTCGAACATCACCTGGGGCATCAGCGAGTCGCCACTCGTGGTAGGAAACAAGCTGCTGGTGAACGCAGGTGGGCAAGGCGCGTCCATTGTGGCGTTGAATAAAACCGACGGTTCGCCGATTTGGAAGAGTCAAAACGACGAGGCGGGTTATTCGTCGGCGATTCCGCTGGAGGTAAACGGCGGAACACAGGTGATTTTCTTTACCGCCGAACGTGCGGTAGGACTCGACCTCAAGGACGGACGTTTATTGTGGGACTATTCGAAGCCCTCAAACCGCACGGCCAATGCGGCGACGCCGATCGCACGCGGTAATCGCGTGTTTATCTCTTCTGACTACGGCACCGGCGGCGGTGTTGTCGAGATCAAGCCTGACAACAAAGCGCAGGAGATCTGGTTCAATAGAGACATGAAGAATCATCACAGCAGTTCGGTGTTGATTGGAGATTACCTCTATGGTTTTTCGAGCTCGATTCTGACTGCGATGAAGTTCGACACTGGTGAGATAGCATGGCGCGATCGCAGTGTCGGCAAAGGTTCACTGGTTTATGCCGACGGGCATCTCTACTGTTTCAGCGAGAATGGTGTTGTGGGCCTGGTTGAAGCAACGCCGGAGGGGTACAAGGAAAAGGGACGCTTCCGGATTCAGCAGGACTCGTTGCCGACGTGGTCGCATCCCGTTGTTGCCGGGGGGCGGCTGTATTTGAGAGATCAGGACACTATCTACGCGTTCGACGTGCGCGAGAAGAAGTAGGGCCACCAAAAGGCACAAATCAGTTTGTGGTTTTTGTGGTCTTAATCTGATCCAGGTAGTGGCGCGCTTCGCGTAATTCCGGCAGACCTTCGTCTGCTTGCTTCCACTGCTCGACGAACTTTGTATAAGCAGCCGTCGCAGCGGCCGCGTCGCCGCTTTGTGCCGCTGCGCGTGCGGCGCCAAGGAGTGAGCGGGCGCGATTGGGTTGACGAACCAGCGCTTTTTTGAACTGTGCGGCAGCTTCGGCGGGTTTTCCGGCGCGCAAAAGAATCTCTCCAAAGAGTTCGTGTGTTGGCTTGATGAGGCTCGGTGGGCCATACGGCGCGCTCGTCTGTTCTTCGAGCATAGTCGCGTTTTTCATCAGCTCGATTGCCTTCGCGTGATCGTTCTTCATCGAGGCGCTCAGCGCCTTGATCTCAAACTCTCTGATAGCAGTGTTCGATCCGACGGTCCGCAGTTTCTCCAGGTTCTGATCGATCGCCGCAGAGCCTTCGACAGCAGCAGCTAAACCGCGAACGAAAGGCGGCAGAGTCAGGTTTGCCGTTGAGGTTCTCACTGTCGCACCGGCATTACCGCCATGTCCACCATGACTGCCGGTTGCTGAAGTCTGAGCCGGCGCTACCGCGCTCGGTTCTGCTGGAAACAGTTCTGTCGCAAGGTTCCATCGTTCGGTCTCGACGACGAACGCTGCAGCCATGTTGGCGTAATTGTTTTCGTAATAACCTGGTCGCAACTTGTTGTCGTAAGTCGATTCCGACATCACCTTCTTCATCAACTTCAGCAGTTGCTCGGCCTCCTTGTAACGTCCTTGTTGCGCGTAGGCATAGAGCAACCAGTGCAGGCTGTGATAATCGCGCACGCCCAGCGAGAGATTTTTGCGCTTCATCCAGGCGTCCGACGATTCCCACGCCGCTTCGTTCGAAGCCGCAGCCTCGGGCCACATTCCGAGTTGCACGAAGATGTGCGAAGGCATGTGACGCGCGTGATGTGCTTCGGGAGCGATCTCAGCGTAGCGACGAGCCGCGGGCAATGCGAGTTTCGCGTGTTCCGGATCGTCATAGGCGTGGATGATGTAATGCGCCGCACCGGGATGATTCGGGTTCTTCTTGTAAACCTCCATCGCGATCGCGCCTGCTTTCGACTGCAAGCTGAAGGTTTTGTCGTCACCTCTCACCAGCCCCAGCAGCGAGAGCGAGTAAAACGCAGCCGCATCGAGATCCTTGGGATATGTGCGATAGATCTTCTCCATCGCTGCCGAATACGCGGCGTCTCGGGAGGGTTTGTCGCCGTCGCCGTAAAGCAACCGGACGGCGGCGATGTAAGCGCGCTCGCGATCGGTCAGCTTCGGTGTTTCTTTGATTTTGGTGAGTACCTGTCGTGCTGCGGCGATGTCCTGCTCCGACCAGAGCGGGTGATTGTGGGCCATCGCTTCGCCCCAGTAGCCCATCGCAAAATCCGGATCGACCTTGGTCGACTCGCGGAACGCCTCGAGCGCTTCCTCGTACCAAAATGAGTGCAACGCGCCCAGACCGCGGAGGAAGTGAGCTTGTGCTTTTTCCGAGCCGGATGTCGGGAATTCGACGCGCCCTAACTGTGACTCCTGCGCGGAGCCGCAAACTGCACACATAAGAACGAAAATCAGCAGAATCTGTGGCTGGTTTTTACTTTTTACCGATAGCATAAAGGTGTCCTGTTGTCCGGATGTAGATCCTGCCATCAGAGATCGCAGGTGAACTCAACACGTAATCATTCAGTGGGTTCTCCGCCAGAACTTCGAACTTTGGACCAGCAGCAACCACGGTCGTCAATCCATCTTCGTCCGTCACATAGATCTTCCCGTCCGCAAGCACAGGTGAGGCGCTGTACGTGCCCGTCTTGAGTCGTTGCTGCCCGTAAACCTCGGCGCCCGTCTTCGCGTCCAGACACCACATGATCCCGCGATCGTTGACGATGTAGAAATATTTTCCGTCGGTGACAGGCGTGGGCACGTCAGGCCCGTTAACAGTGGACCAGAGAAGATGCGAACTGGTGACGTCGCCACGACCGCCGGCTTTGAGCGCCAGCAGAGGCTTGACGCGCGTTGGCGCGTAGATGATCTCGTTGAAAATGATCGGCGACGCGACGATGCGATAGAACGGGTTGTTGTCGGGATTGAGACCGTTGGCGCGCCAGAGTTCTTTGCCTGTCTCAGGATCGTGGCCCGTCACGCAATCGCCGCCAGTGATCACGATCTCGGTATTCTTGCCGTAGCGAAGCAGGCCCGGCGTCGTGTACGAATCGGGAGATTCACGAATCGCGCTGGTTGGACGATCGATTTTCCACAACGTCTTGCCGGTTTTCTTGTCGATGCGCATCACGTACGAAGGATCGTCCGTCTTCATCCCGTGAAGAACCTGCACGTACAACGAATCTTCAAACAGAAGCGGAGACGAAGCGTAGCCCCAGTTCAAACCAAAGTTGCCGTAGTCCTTTTGAATCTCCCTGGTCCACAACTCTTTACCGCTGAAGTCGAAGCCTTTCAGAATCCCGGTTCCCGTCATCACGTAGACGCTTCTGCCGTCGGTGACCGGAGAGGGCGACGACATGTTCTGCTTGCGCATTTTGACGTTGCCGGCGCCGAGCTGTTTCTTCCAAAGCACTTCACCCTTCGACTTGTCCAGGCACCAGAGCTCAAGGACGTCTCCATTGGCAACGTTCAGAAAAATACGATCGCGCCAGATGATCGGCGTCGAGCCACTAAAGCCGGGCATCGCGACTTTCCAGACGACGTTCTCTTCGGTGGTCCATTTAACGGGAAGATTTTTTTCGGTACTCACGCCGTTGAGGCCGGGCCCTCGCCACTGCGGCCAGTTCTCGGCGTGAACAATCACAAACGAGAGCAGGACCAGGGCCATGATTCCGAGAGAATATCTCCGCATTTGTGTTCCTCCTATTTGTGCATTTCGCGCCTTTTTGTGGCTTTATTCAGCCCGTAGTGCCGGCAATAATGGCGAGCGCAGAGCAGCAAGTGTCGCCACGAGCGATGCGATTGCGCCCGAAAGCAAAACAGCCAGCAGTAACAGACCGAGCGAAAAATTCGGAAGCCGGCCGCCGCGCTCGAAGAGCACAGGTGCAATCGCGAGCAGAGCGCAGACAAAACCCACAGCCAGACCAAAGCAAAGCATCAGAACGTTTTCTGTGATCACCATCGCCGCGAAGTGTGAAGAGTTATACCCCACGGCACGCAATAGGGCCAGTTCTCGGCGTCGTTCGAAGACATTGCGCAACAAAACAGCCGCCATTCCGAGCGTGCCGAGTGCGAGTCCGAGACCGCCGAGCATCTGGAACGTCGAGAGATAAGTGTTCTCCACGCGATGGAAGTTTGCGAGGCGCTCTTCAGTTGAGACGACGTCAAAGCCAAAGTCTGATAAACGATCTTCCAGCACGGTTGAAACTTTGCCGGCCTGTGTGCTCGGAACATCGACAAGGAACAAACGGTAACCTTCCTGCTCCGGAAAGAGCTTGAGAAAGTTCTTTTCAGACATCAGTAGCTCGCTTTGAAAGATGCTGTCTGACAGAGCACCGACGATGCGCAGCCGAACTGGTCCAGTAGCGTGATCGATCACCAGCTCGTCGCCGACTTTCAGATGTAGCACGTATGTCAACGAGTTTGCATCTCCAATCACTGGGACAGAACCGTTTTCGAGTTGCCGATCGAGGAGCAGCCACGGGTTCTGTTTCTCTTCGTTGCTCATCGCTAAAGAAGTCTGAAAGGAGAAACGGTTGTCGCGGATGAAGGATTCTGGTGGAGCGACGATCTTTGGGTTGCGTGGCTGATAGAGATTCAGGCAGCTCGTGTCGTCGCCAGGACGGACGCGCAAGTTTACGAGTCGAGAATCTTTTAGGGCAGCGTTGTCGTTTGAATTGTTTAGGTTCAGTGATTCACGACCTTCGACCGTGTTCATGTCATGGACCACCGGAAGCAATGATTCGGCGAGGAGAGGGAATCCGCCGGTGCCGGATTTTCGATCTGTCGCTGCCACGCCCGAACGTCTGAAAGAGTCTACTGCGACGATGATGAACGCTGCCGCGGCGATCAATGTGATGCAGAGGACCGTGCGACCGGGACGATAGGTGGCGTTGCGAAAGCCGAGGCGCGCGATGGTCCACCAGCCGGAGCCCTGGATCGGTTTTCGTTCTTTGCGTTTTAGCCAGCTCGATATGAAAGAAACAGCCGCGATCAGCAGCACCACGCCACCGCCGAAGAAAGCGCCTGCTTGCGGGATGAGACGAATCGCGCCCGCGATTAGTAGCAACACCCCAATGGCGGTCAATGCAGAACTGAGGAAAGCTCTTCTTCGTGCCTTTGTGCTGCGGAATTCTTCTTGTGTAAGCGACCCCGAAAGCAAACCGCGCGTTGATGATCGTCCCAGTCTCCTCAAAGTGAAAAAGATACAAACAACCGCAGCAACCACACCCCCAACAGCTCCAGCCGCCATCCACAACCACGAAACATGCAGCGTCAACGACGTCGTGCCAACCGCATCCACCCACCACGTCCTCAAGCCGTGCATCAACAAAGCCGCATAACCAACCGCACCCACCAATCCGAGCAAACTCCCGATCATCGCCAGCAGGATCCCTTCCACGAGAAACAGTCGTCGAATGCTCGCATCCGAGAACCCGATCGCCTGAAGCGTTCCAACCTCACGCGCGCGTTGCTCGATCCCGAGTTTGAAAAACAGCGTCGTCAGCATCAGCGCCGCAACAACGAGAAAGAAACTGAAGTACAAAAAGTACTCCCCAAAATCCGTCGCGCCACGCGAAGCCGCTTGTCCCTCATTTCGAACAGCGATGACTTGAAATCCCATCAAGTCGGGATTCAACGCCTTTCGCAGAGTTTTCCCGTAGTCCTCTGCCGACAATTGATTTCCGCGCGATTCAATTCTGATTGACGTGAGTTTACCGAAACGCGTTTGCCAGAGATTCTGCGCCGCGGAAAGCGGAATAAACGCCTTGGGCGTGGTCTTGTACTGGTGCCAGTAATCTTCGTCTTCTTTTCGCACCTTGTTGAGATCGATTGGGAACGGCGGATCCCAATCAGCAAGATTTTCCGATCCTGTGATTCCCGGATACGCGGGAACGAGATCACGATCCGCTGCTAAACCTTCGATCGGAACGACTCCTGACAACACGAAGTCGGCCTTCTTTGTTTCCAGCCGCCCGTGTTCGTGCCACAAAAAATAGTCGAGTGAGATTGTCACTCCAGGTTGCACATTGAGATCTCGCGCGGCCCATTCGTTGAGGATGATTGGCGGATGCGGCGAAGGCTGTTGCGGCGGATTCGCAAGCGTGGCGAGCGTCTCATCGTCCAAAGCAGTCACGAGTGAGTAGGGAATTGAACGGTGGTCGGAGCTGATACTGTTTGCCAAATACGAAAGCACCGGAACCGCTTTCAGCGAAAGCTCACTAGCAGCTTTATTGGCTGCTGTCGCGACATAGTCGTTGATGATCTTGCTACTGCTTTCCAGCGAGAGGCTGTACTGATTAAGAGGTCTGATGTTGAGACCGAGATCCTCCAGCGTAGACCTCTCATTGACCAACATATGAAGTGACTCTGAACCGCCTGCGACGAGGATCGTGTTGACCTTCCCGTCCTGTTCCAACTCATTTTGCAGAACGCTTAGCGAAACGAACACAGCCCGCACTGATCCTTGCTGCGGTTGAAGTGAAAACTCACCCAGCGACTCGCCGTTCAGAACTTCACTCGCACTCAAACGGATCGTCCGACCCGGATCTTCCTTCCGCCCATGCAGCGACTCCACCGGGATCTCGGACGGTTTCTCAAGTCTCAGCAACACGGAATCGCCGGCATTCGCACCGAGTTCAGTCGCAAGACTTTCACTCACCAACGAAATCCGATTTTGCGGCGCTTGCACGCCTGCCACACCGTTGAAATTCCAGAACCGTTCGTCAACTCCATAAACCTTTACCGACCCTGCTCGGCGTTTGCTCGGCTCGTGAATGACCACACCGTCAAGCGCGATCAAGGGACAAGTCTTTCCATCCTGCGCGAGATCGACTGCCAGTTGTTCTCGGAAGAATCCGGCGGACGTAATCAGTTGCTCCGTCTTACCGAGGCGCCGCGAAGACAAGTCTCGAAGACTGCCACGCACCGACTCGCCGATCAGCAGCGCGCCAGCAAGGACGGAAACAGCGATCGCGACGCCGAGCACTACGACGAGATTGGTCTGCCAGTAGTACGCGAGACTTCGTTTGATTAAGCGCGTGGTTTGCATCAGAGCGGTTCGAGATGCTGGTTCCGGAGTTCGAAGCGCAGGGGAAAACGAGACGCGAGTTCTTTGCTGTGAGTCACGACGATCAAGATCGTCTCAGCGGGCTTCTGAGTTTCGAGCAGCATGTCTGCAACCACCTCGGCCGACTTTTGATCGAGATTGCCGGTCGGCTCGTCGCACAACAGCAGTTGCGGCTGCATGATCAGCGCACGCGCCAACGCGACACGCTGTTTCTCACCACCTGAAAGTTGCGCCGGACGGTGATCGAAGCGTTCGGCAAGCCCGACTTGTTTCAGTAGTTCAGTGGCACGCCGCGAGGGTTCTCCGTTGCTTGTGGTTGCGACCATCGTCGGAGTCAGTACATTTTCGATCACGGAGCACTGCGGCAACAGACAGTGATCTTGAAACACAAATCCGATCTGTTGGTTGCGGAACGCGGCGAGTTGTTTCGCGTTGAGCAAAAAAGGATTCTGACCTTTCAGAGTGACGGTGCCGCTCGATGGCGGCTCTAGCGCGCCGAGGATGTACAGCAACGTACTTTTTCCGCTTCCGGATGGCCCCATAATCGACACCGCAGAGCCCGGCGGCAAAGAAAGCGAGACATCAGAAACAATACGGAGGGCTCCGGCGGGGGTCGGATACTCTTTTGAGATATTCTCTACCTTAAGCAATCAATACCTCCAAGTTTAGAGTTCAAGCTTCAGCTTGCTCTCCAAAACAGCAGCCTAAAGGCTGAACTCTGAACTGTTCAACCTTACATTGCCAAACGAAAGCGGCGCTCCTAGAATCAACCATTCGCGATGAGCCAGTTCGATTCGAACAAAGACTACTACGGTGTTTTGGGCGTCGACAAGGATGCCTCTCAGGTCGAGATCGACCGGCAGTACAAGCGCGAGGCGGCGAAACATCATCCCGATCGCGGCGGCAGTGAAGAGCGGATGAAGTCGTTGAACGAAGCGTACGGCGTTCTCAAAGACAAGTCTTTGCGTAGTTCGTACGATGAGGTGAGGCGACCAGGAGCAGGATCCGCCGCCCAGGGAGGCTTCGTTCCGGTCACGACGCCGACGGCTCGCGACGTCGGTGTTTTAGGTCACTGTCTCAGCGCGATGCTTTGTCTGATCGGCGGTGTGTTTTTGCTGTTGCTGGTGCGCTTTCAGTGGTTCTGGTTTCTGTGGCCGCTCGTGATTCTTGCGTTGATGATCCTGGGATTCGGAGTGCTGCTGGCGCGCAGCGCGATGGTGGCGGTGAATGATTCGCTCCCGGTTTCAAATCGGTTGAAGCGTCACACCAGAATTCAGGAGGCCGCTTTCTGGGTCGTAATTGTGAGCGGTGCGTACGGGCTGTACGTGGTGATGACTCTTTGAGGTCGAGATATGATTACGGGTCTTGACCTGCTGTTCCTGGAAGTCAACAGCCTTGAAGAGTCAGTTGCTTTTTATCATGGCGTGCTCGGAATGGAGATCGAGTCAATCAACAACGACTCGGAACCTCCGATGGCCAAGCTTCGCAGCGGTGAATTGAGAATTACAGTCGCGCAGCATCTGGAAACGATGCTCAGAAGAGGACGTGGAGTTCACTTCTTCATCGGTGTCGACGACGTCGATCTTTTTTACGACAAGCTGGCGGAAAAAGGAGCGGACGTGCAGCCGCCGGTTGACGAGGGTTGGGGTGGGCGTTTCATCACGCTCGAAGACCCCGACAAGTATCGATACTTTTTTGTTACCTGGATGAAATAACGATGGCAGGACAACACATTGAGAATCTGTTTCGCCGCTTCAAGGGAGAAGTGGTGGATGTGAAGACTGTTTCAGGCGGAATCTACGCGGGCCGCATTGTCGAGGTCACGAACGATTACGTTTGCCTGACGGAGACATCGGGCGCGCCCGGCCAGCAAGTATTTCTGTTCTTTACTGCGATCGAGTCGATGTCCGTCAGCGTGCAGAACACTTAAACGATTTCTATTTGTTTCTTATGTGCCTTTTTGTGGCTTGGCCTTATGCAGTACGTCGCTAATCCGCCCAATCCTTGGTTGACGCATTCAGTCGAATGGATCGGTGAACCGCCCGAAACCGCACTCGAAGTGTTTGAAGAGACCGAAACGCGTCACATCATCACTCACAACGACAGTCCTGACGTCGGATTCGACTACACAGTCAACTGCTATCGAGGCTGCATTCACGGCTGCACGTACTGCTTCAGTAGACCAACTCATGAATATCTCGGCTACGGCGCCGGCACTGACTTCGATCGCAAGATCATCGCGAAAGTGAACGCGCCCGAGTTGCTGCGAAAAGAGTTGATGAAGCCTTCATGGAAAGGCGACGAGATCGTTTTTTCGTTCACGTCCGATCCGTACATTCCTCTCGAAGCGAATTACAAACTCACGCGTCGCTGTTTGGAGATCTGCGCAGAGTTTCGACAGCCGATCGGCGTCATCACGAAATCAGCGCTGATTCGCAGAGACATCGACGTACTTCAGGAACTCGCGCGTAACGCGAAGCTCGGTGTGTTTTTCACGATTCCTTTCACGGACGTGGAAGTCGCACGCGCGGTTGAACCGTTTGCTCCGCTTCCGGAGGCGAGGTTTCATGCGATGGAAGCACTCGCTGCGGCAGGGATCACGGTAGGTATCGGGATCGCCCCGGTGATACCGGGTCTATCGACTGACATCCCTGTGTTGTTGAAGCGTGCGAAAGAAGCCGGCGCTCAGCACGCGTTCATCAACATGCTGCGCCTGCCCGGCAACGTCGCTCCTTATTTCGAAGAGCGCTTGCGCGAAAAGTTGCCGACAAAAGCCGACCGCGTCATGAACAGAATTCGCGAAGCTCGTGGTGGAAAACTCAACTCGAGCGTCTTTGGCGAACGTATGCGCGGCAAAGGCGAATACTGGGCGGCTACCGAACGTTTGTTCAAGATTCACTGCCAGCGTTTGGGTTTCAACAAGAAGCGCACTCACCAGACCGCGGCCGGCACCACCTTCCGCAGACCCTCGGCCCAAGCCTCCCTCTTTGGATAACGCTCGGATAAATAGAGACAGACTCCGCTTCATTCTCTATAATACCCGCACCCCACCACCATAATCAGGAGGCACGAGCGATGCTGATCCGGGACGTGATTCGCAACCGTGAGCCTTACTCGACAAGGGCTTCGGCAACTGTGCAGGAAGCAGCCGAGTTCATGGCGTCGAGAAACATCGGCGCAGTCTGCGTCCTGGATGACGAAGGAAAGCTCATCGGTGTTTTTTCCGAGCGCGACGTCCTTAATCGCATCGTCGTACCACAACGCGACCCGCTGGCTGTCAGGGTAGGAGATGTGACGAGTGAGTTGCGGGCTGTGATTCAGTGCGATGAAACACCCCACCAGGCCCTCGAACGAATGGAGCTGATTGGCAGTCGACATCTTCCCGTTGTCGATGGTGACCGCTGGGTAGGAATGCTCTCGATGCGCGACCTACTCCGCGTGGAAGTTGGTGAGCAGGGCGACGAGATCAAGCTGCTCCACGAGTACATTCAGCACTAACAACTGACTATCAAATGAAAACTTACTCGTTTATTGCGCTTGCAATAGCGCTTGGGGTTGCGTGCAGCCAGCCGCCTGCTGGGCGTGGAGCAGGTGAGGTCGAGAGTTCACCGCAGTCCGGCGTGCGTTTCAAAGTCGAAAAAGTTGCGGGTGGATTGGAAGTGCCGTGGTCCATCGTGTGGGCGCCTGACGGCCGGATGATTTTTACTGAACGTCCCGGGCGAGTGCGGGTGATTGAGAAGGGAACTTTGAAACCGCAGCCTTTATTTGTAGTTCCGGATGTGGAGCAATCAGGTGAAAGTGGTTTGATGAGTCTCGCACTGCATCCGCAGTTCAGCAGCAACCGTTTTCTTTATCTGTCTTATGCATACTCGACCGGCGGCACGCGTGTTCGCGTCGTGCGCTACCGGGAAGCGGCGGAGGGTCTCGTCGATCGCAAGGTGATCATCGAGAACATTCCTGCGGCGCAGTTTCACGCGGGTTGTCGGATTCGTTTTGGACCAGATGGGAAGTTGTACATCACCACTGGCGACGCGACCCAGCGCGCGCTTGCGCAGAAGCTCGACTCACTCGCGGGAAAGACGCTTCGCCTGAACGACGATGGCACCGTTCCGCAGGACAATCCTTTTACCGGACAACAAAACGCGCGTCCTGAAATTTGGTCGCTGGGGCATCGCAACTCGCAGGGTATGGATTGGCAGCCTGAGTCGAATCTGATGTTTCAGACGGAACATGGACCAAGTGGGTTTGACGGTCCGCAAGGAGGAGACGAGGTCAACATCGTCGAAAAGGGAAAGAACTACGGTTGGCCCACGATTCACCATAACGAATCTCGCGCCGGGCTCGAATCGCCGTTGCTCGAGTACACGCCTGCGTGTGCGCCTGGAAGTGGAATGTTTTATCGCGGTTCGGTGTTTCCGAAGTTTAAGGGAAATTTTTTCTTCGGGTGTTTACGCGGCGAGATGCTGATTCGAGTGGCGCTCGACGGACGCCGCGTGCTGGGCCAGGAAGGGATTGTGAATAACTACGGGCGGATTCGAGAAGTCGCTGAAGGCCCTGATGGGTATTTGTATTTTTCGACTTCGAACCGCGACGGGCGAGGAAAGCCGGCGGAGGATGACGATCGGATCCTCCGTTTAGTGCCGCAATAAAGCCACAAAGAGGCACAAAAAAGAACACAAGTTCAATAAACCGATTGTGTGTTCTTCTTGTGCCTCTTTGTGGCTAAACCTTCTGCGCGAGGATCGCCGTCTTGCTCCAGCCAATCGCTTCGCGCCGCGGAAAACGATACTGGTGCACGATGCGGAAATGTTGTTCCGTCTTGCTGATTACTTCCTGCGGCGGATGGCTCTTGAATCTGAACAGAATTTCGAGAACGACTCCCGCCAGTCCAGGGTGCACCGGAAAATGTAACAAGTGACCACCCGGCGCAATCACGCGCGCCAGCTCCGTTAACCCGTCGCCAAGCGGCACGTACTCGAGCGCTCCAGACGTCACCACGAGATCGAGCGACTCGTCCGCAATCGGCAGCGACAAGAGGTTCCCCTGCGTGAACGTAACGTCACGTTTCCTGCCCGAACTGTAGTAAAGCGCTTTGCGCGCGGCCACAACCGAAGTCGACGACAGATCGAGCGCCGTGATCGACACTGGAAACCGTATCGCCCTCAGCAACGCAAGTGTCAGCAACCCTGTTCCGCACCCTGCGTCGAGGATGCGAGCGCCTCGAGAAACGGGCAGCGGATGTGTTTCGAAGTATTGATCCAAGGCACGACCGTAACCATTCAGCTTGAAGGTCAGATCGTAAAGGCGGACAATCCGGTCGTAATACGAGCCCGCGCGTGCCTTGTTCTTGGTTGCAGTTAGGACATACTCCATGAGTTTCTCTCGAGCCTCACTTAGTGTTTATGACGACAATTGTCGGTATTTCATCCCTGGAAGTGGACCGCAATTGTAGCCTCCCCGCCGATTTTACTCAACCGAAAAGGCGCCAGCAAAATGCGGGCCATGATCGGCCTGGTCCGGAGTTCAAGCTTTAGCTTGCTGTTTTTGACACACGCGAACCTAAAGTTTGAACTCTGAACCGTAAATTGAACGCAAGGAAGCCGGACACGTGCGTTCTTTGCTTACAGGAGGGAAGATCCATGAGTCGCATTCGTTTGATACTGGGGGTTACATCGTTTGTAGTAGCAATCATTCTCGGGACCGGCACTGTCGTCCTGCTCCGAAAAGCGAACGCAGCCGTGCAGGATTTGCCCACAAGGCGGGTAACAACGCCCGGCCGGTCATTTCCCCGCAGCTACCAAATAGAGGTGATCGTCAACGGGCGACCGCTCGAGGAGTATTACGCGAGAGGCAGAACGTATGTCGAGGCACTCGAAGGCGCCGAATACGAATTGCGCTTGAGAAACTTATCGCCGGACCGCGTGGCTGTTGCCCTGGCGGTCGATGGTCTTAACACGATTGATGCCCGTCACACGTCCGCATGGAATGCGAGCAAATGGGTGATCGAGCCGTATCAGACGATAACAATCAGCGGCTGGCAGATGAGTTCCGAAAGAGCGCGTCGCTTCTACTTCACGAACGAACGAGATTCGTACGGAGCGAAGCTCGGACAGACCGCGAACCTTGGTGTGATCTCAGCAGTGTTTTTTCGAGAGCGAGGCCGCATCACGCCCGTGACTCCTCCAAAGCCCATCTACCGCGACAGGGATTCTGACGAATCGGCGAAATCACAGGAATCGCCATCGCCGAAGTCGAGAAGCGAAGCAGCAGGTGCGGCGCGTGATAATCGCGCAATCGCGCCGATGCCGGATGACGAGTATGCGGCGACGGGGATCGGAAGATCGGTCCGACATGACGTGCGCTGGGTGGATATGGATCTCGACTCGCGTCCGGCAGGCGAAGTGACGATGCGATACGAATACTATCAGGCGCTACTGCGGCTGGGTGTGATTCCGAGACCGCGTGAGCCGTATCCGTTGTCTCGTCGAGAGGACTCGAGAGGATTTAGTCCTGAACCGAAAGATTAGGAGTGCCTTGATTTCATCTCTGCGTACCTCTGCGTTCCTCTGCGCCTCTGCGGTTACCCTCTTTTTAGACATATTTACCGCAGAGGCGCAGAGGAACGCAGAGATACGCAGAGAAGATTTCAAATTAGGTCACTCAATGATTACCTGCGAACCAGATCGGCGGTGTAGAGCTTGCGGTAGACGCGGTAGTTTGCCATCACTTTTTGCACGTACCCCTTCGTCTCGTCAAACCCGACCTCCGACGTGAACACGCCCGGGTCTTGTCGCTTCGAGCGTTTCAACCACCGCGCAACGTTGTCCTCACCGCCGTTGTACGAAGCAGCGACTGGCTCAATCATCCCGGGAAACAGTTTGCTCAGATGCTCCAGGTACTCTGCACCAACAGTGATCGATGTCGACGGTTGGTATAGCTCGCTCTCGCGCACCGTGTTGAGTCCTGCGGCGGTCGCATACTTCTGCGCCGCATCGACCGTCAACTGAAGCAGACCGCGCGCACCCGCGGGCGACTTCGCCGACGGTTTGAAAACACTCTCCTGTTTGATCAGCGCAAGAATAAAACGCGGATCGAGCTTACGAGCTTTCGCGGCGCTGAGTATCGCCTGTCGGTACGGCGCCGGATATGCATCTTCAACGGCGTCGATAGCGGAGCTCACCCGTTCTTCACGATTAGCCACGATCTCGGCGCGCGCTGGTCCAGCAAGCGCCGACAACCGCTGACTTGCCAGCCAGCCGTAGTACGACTCAACGCCATCGGGAATCGTCAGGTAAGCCGCAAATGCTTCGTTTTTCCTGCCCGCCTGTTCCAGGCTGAAGCCTTTGAGATACGTGACTTCGGAAGGACTGGTCAGCACCGCCTTCGGAAACGATCTCTTCAACAACTGGTCGGCAGTCAGAACCGCGTCGGACCATTCGCCTTCGGCGATGTATAAACGCAGCGCTGCAAACATCGCATTTGTTTCCACCGCCGTGCCTGCGAATCGTTGTCGTGTGCGTGCGACCCACTGGAGCGCCTCGGCGGGTTTATTCGCTTCACGAAGCGTGTCGATCACGTTCAGGTGGGCCGTGTCGATACGTTCGCCATTCGGAAAGCGATCGACGTACTCCGCATAACGTTCGGCCGATTCGGCAAACCTTCCCATTCGGAGCAGGGAAGCGGCGCTGAAATTCAGAGCCTCGCGACCCTCTTTGGTTGGCCCATACTCCTGGACCAGTTGATTGAAAACCCGATATCCGTTCTCGTAAACCTTCTCGAGAAAATAAGAACGCCCGATGCCCAGCAGCGCTTCCGGAACGCGCGGATCCTGCGGGTAGTTGTCGATCAACGCCTGCCAGTGAGCGCGCGCTTCGTCAAACGCACGTACACTCAGGTAGACAGCCGCGCGGCGCATGTGCTCCGCCTGTGCAAGCTTCCTGAGTTTTCCCTGTGCGTCCCGGTCAGCCGCATCACTGCGGCGCACCGAAGCAAGCGTCGATTCGCTGGCTGACTGTGCAACAGCCGTCAGCGCGCACGTTAGACAAATAAGCAGGGCGGCTAAAACTTTCTTCGACACTTCCCTTAGTTACTCCTGAGGTTGATGTGCTGCCTCTTCGATGATCTCGAAGCTCGATTGGATTTCTACGGTCGGGCGCAACGTTGCTGCTACGCTGCAATACTTATTTTCGGAGAGCTCGATCGCTTGCGCAACCGCTTTGGCTGAAATCGACCTGCCTGTGACTATGTGATGAACCTTCATCGAAGTAAAACTTCTCGGATGTTCGTCACGACGCACGCCGGAAACTTCGACAACGTAGCTCGTCACGTGTTGACGCTTTTTCGCAAGGATGCTCGCGACGTCTGTGGCTGTGCATGAGCCGAGAGCGACGAGCAACAACTCAACGGGAGAGGGCGCTGACGATCGTTCCTTGTCGGTGTCGAGTGCCAGCGCGTGTCCCGAGGGAGTCGTCCCTAGGAACAAGTCATCTGTCACGAATCGCACTATTGCTTTTACGCCGGCTGCCGACATCTCGCCAAGAATAACACACGTGGTTCAAGGTAAGTTCGTGTTATGATCCGGGCACTTCAGACCAACCTCACGTCCCAGAAGCGTTCAAAGTTTGGGAGGACCATTTATGGCAGAGATCCTCGTCGTCGATGATGACGACGTGATCCGAGATACGCTTAGTGAGCTTCTGTCGCTGGAGTACGCGTGTCAGACTGCGGACACCGCGGAGGCTGCGCTCGCGAAGTTGGAAGCGCAGGCTTTCGATGTGGTGTTGACGGATATTTCGATGCCTGGCTTGAGTGGGAAAGAGTTGCTGACGCGTGTGCTTGAGATGTATCCGGGCACCCCCGTGATCATGATCTCCGGCATTAGCGATCAGGAGCAGGCGCAGAGCCTGATCAGCCTGGGCGCTTTTGATTACCTACTGAAACCGTTTCGATTGGAAGTCGTGGAGGAAAGCGTCCGCCGCGCGCTCAATCAAAGCTGAGCCACGGATAACACAGATGTGTTCGGATTGATGTCCCGGACCAGCTCGGCGATGCGATCGGCGGTAAAGGGTTTGGCCACGATCCAGTTGACACCGGCGGCCTTTTGCTCGTGCGAGCCAACAGCTTCACCCCAACCAGTAATCACAGCGATCGGAATCTGCGAATTGATCTGCCGTATCTCGCGCGCCAGTTCCCAGCCGCTCATGCCGGGCATGCCGACGTCGGTGAATACGCCATCAAACTCCTGTTCACGAAAAACGGCTAACGCCTCGCTGCCGCTTGCAGCAAGGTAGACATCACATTGCTCGCCGTCGAGAATGTCGCCGAGCAGATCCCGTACGAAATCTTCATCGTCGACCACAAGCAGTCTCATTCGCCCGCGTTCTTGTTGCGACACGCAGGCGCTCGGCGCCGCCGCCGGCAATACCGCTTCAGAAGTCTGTTCGACGACGGCGACGCCTTTCTCCGCAATCTTCGCGAATGGAAGAGTGATGCGAAACTCGGTTCCGCTGCCGTACTGTGATTCAACTTCGATATTGCCGCCGTGTCGGCGAATGATTCCGAAGCTCACTGCGAGACCGAGTCCCAACCCCGCTTTACCTTTTGTCGTAAAGAACGGATCGAAGATGCGCGAACGAACCTCCGGATACATTCCGACACCTGTATCGACGACTTTAACGATCACCGATTCGTTCACGGTCCGTGTCGAGAGCGACAACGTTCCGCCTTCAGGCATCGCGTCGATCGCATTGAACACCATGTTCACAAGCACCTCACGCAGCTCCGCATCGTCGCCCATAACGAGCGCGTTCGATCCGATTTGCAGATCGACCGTGATGTGAATGTTTGAAGCTTCAGCGCAGTTCTTCCAGCGAGGACGCGTGATCTCGCTTGCGTCCATCAGAATCTGATCGATGGAGACGAGCTCAAAGTTGTGATCTCGACGCTGCCGCGCGAAGTCCTGAATGCGTTTGACTGTCTTCGCACCGTCTTCCGCGGTTTTGATGATGATGTCCAGCCCGCGTTTAATCTTCTCGGGATCTTCCGTGCGTTGCAGGAGTTGTGCGCGACCGAGAATGCCTGCGAGCGTGTTGTTGAAGTCGTGAGCAACTCCCGACGCAAGCTCGCCGAGCGCAGAGAGTTTTTCCATCTGCGAGAACTGCTCGCGAATGCGCTCCTGCTCGGTGATGTAATGCGAGAGTTCTTTGACGTGATTCTGAGCTTGAGCAGCCTGGGCCGCCGAAGTCTCAACGTTCTTGAGATACGTGCGATACGTGAGAAAAATAATTCCGATAATCGGAAGAGTTATGACAAACGCATACACGCCGATGAAGTAGACCAGTCCGGCGATGACTCCTGCTGCACACGCGCCCGCGAAATAAGTAAGCGAAGTCCAAAGATAATGCTTTCGCCACGTTTGCCAGATTGGCTCGCCTTCCTTGAGTGCTGCTCCGATCGCCACGATGCCGGAATTTACGGCGTAGTGCGTGAGCGCCATCGTGCAAACCGCTGCCAAAAACTTAGCGGTAATCGGGTCCTCTCGCAGTGCGACAACGCTGCCGAAGATGAGTTGCAGTACGCTGCTGGTGATGAAAATCGAAACCGCTGTCGATGCCCAGTTGAATGCGACAATCCTGCGTTTACGACTAAACCGTAACGAAGAGATAAACGCTTCGACTGCGCCGACGACTACTGCGATCGGACCGCCGTAAAGCAGCAGGACCAGAAATACGAAAGTGTCAGAGACTGAAATTTGCGAGCTTAGACGAGGGATCGGGATGGTGACCCGAGAGGCAAGCAATATCGCCATGCCAACCAGCAGGGCAAATCGAGAATCCAGCCCGCCAAAGTTGACCTGAAAAGCCGAATAAATAAACGCGAGGCTACCGCATCCAGTTATTACCCAGAGGAATGGCCCAAAGTATTTATTTGCCATGGTGCTAAGGGTGACATCGATAGATGAGGGGGTATTAGTGTGGCCCATTTATCAGGGCAGATCGGGGTTGAAGAAGTCATTAGTTTTGCACTTGCCCCTTACGTGGCAGGAAGATCGTCTCGTAAGTCGCCCGGAAGTGAAAACCACATTTGCGATAAAAGCGCTGCGCCCACTCGTTCATTTCGTTCACCAGCAGGCAAATCGAATTTGTTTCTTTCAGTAAACGCCGCATCAGCTCAGACATCAATCGAGCGCCGGCGTTCTGGTGGCGGTGGTCTTCTCGGAGCCAAACTCCCTCGATGTAAATCACCTCGGGAGTTTTCGAAACGACATCGGCCTTGAAGACCAGTCCACCATTTTCCACGACCACCCATGTTCTCCCTTGTTCGATACGTCGCAAGCAACGCTCGCGAAATCCTTCTGGATCGATCTGCATCGGGTTGACGCCACTTTCAGCGAAGGCAAGCTCTGCCTGAACCGGCATTACTAAATCGAGCTCTTGCGCATTCGCAGGTCTCAAACCCTCGATGTGTTCGCGGGCCTCGATGGGCCAACTCAACTCAAATAACCATTCGCGGCACGCCAGACGTTGCCGGTGTCCTGCCTTCGAATAATGACTCCAGAACTCAGCTACTCTTTCCTTTTCGGCCATGATCATGTGCATGTTTGGACACTCACGCGCGACTTGCGCGAGGGCGGCCAACGCACGATCGGAAACGGTTTCCATCAGCGTTGCATGGCCCACCAGGGCCACTCCTTCCAGGCGTCCATTCAAATCACGGCAGCCGTAGAAGGTGCCGCGATTAAATGGGCTGACGATTCCGTTGTCGCGAATCAAACTCATCATCGCCACTGTATGAATCGGACGCTGCGACAAGAACTCGAGAACTTCCGCTGCGTCACTGTGCGCCAGGCGCTCGGTGTTTACCGCTTCGAGCGCGGACGCCAGTTCTTCGACTCTCGATGCTGTGCTCGTTTGCAACATGGTCTACCTTAGCTGGGGATCTGAGTATTGACTGCTGTTGCTTAGTAACCCAGATAGTCTGTGTAGTCGTCGGGCACAATCGCCATGGAGTTGGTGGCATCGCCGTTAGTAAGAGCGTTGAATGCCACCAGAGTCGCGTCGCCGATCAGGACACCATCGCCAACCAAAACACCATCGCCAATGAGTACGCCGTCGCCAATCAGCACGCCATCGCCAATCAAAACGCCATTTCTCAAAGCGAGCGCGGACAAGAACGTGTCGCCCGAATCGAGCGTCGTGCCGTTACTTGTCAGGATACTGTCGCCGATAAGAACGCCCGGCGTGAACTTTGTCGAATCGCCAATCAAAACGCCGTCACTGATGAGAACACCGTCACTGATCAACACACCGTCGCCGATCAGAACGCCATCGCCGAGCAGCACGCCGTCGCCGAGCAGAACGCCTTTCGCATAGACTTTCTGGTACTGGTTAATCAGCGCAGTGCCGGTGGCGTAGGTCTGGCCAACGATCACGCCTTGTGACCACTGGAACGTTGAAACACCGCCGACGAAGGTAATGCTTGTTTGCGGTGCGGGAGCTGGACCAGTCAGCAGCGAAGCGCCGAGCGTGGTCGAGCTGGTGATAGTTGTGCGGACAAGCTTTGCGAGACGAGTCGCACCGTCGATGTTCAGTTCGCCCGCTCCCTGCTCAAACATATTGAAGTTCGGAAGTTGTTGGGCCGTGTACATCAAAAGGGTCTTGACGAGGTTTGGGGTGAGAGTTGGATTAGCTTCCAACAACAGAACCGCAGTGCCGGACACGAGTGGCGCGGCCATTGACGTTCCGCTGAGCATCATCTGCTGGCGAGTGGGACTGTTGCTGACCGGGACGTTGAGTGCCGGATTTTGTGAAACCAAATAATTGTTCGGCGACTGCGCGAAGATGGTCTTGTTACCCGCCGCTGCGATCTCCGGTTTGATCTGGTTGTCGTAATGTTTGATTCCGGCTTCGTCGGTCCAGAAACTGCGCGTTGGACCACGCGAGCTGTAAGTCGCGATCGTGTCGTCGCTTCTCTGGTCGGTTCCGCGAGTGTCGACGGCGCCTACTGTAATCGCCGAAGGTTCGATGCCGGGTGAATGAACCTGGCCGTAAACTTTTTGACCAGCGCTGTTTTTTCCGTTGTTACCAGCCGCGGCTACAACGACGATTCCGCGATCGACGAGAGCGCGGACAGCAACGCACATCGGATCGTACTTGTAAGAGTTGACTGACGGCATGCCGATGCTGAGATTCACTACGCGGACGTTGTACGTCGAAGCGTTGCTCAGCAACCAGTTAAAAGCGCCGAGGACGTTCGACACCGAGCCGGTGCCGGTCGAGTTCAAAACGCGCAGGTTGACAATCCTGGCGCGCGGAGCGATGCCGATGTATTCACCTTTCGCAACGATTCCGTTACCGGCGGCTGCGGCTGCGACGTGAGTTCCGTGACCGTATGGGTCGTCGGTTCGGCCTTCGCCAGTGAAATCCTGGTTAACAACGATTCGGGATTGGCCGGTCTGCGTATCCATAAACGAGGTATGTGCACCGTAAATACCGGAATCGACGATCGCGATTCCGATTCCACTTCCATCCAACGCACCGTCAGCGCTCATCGAGCGAACGTTATCGGCGCCGGACGTGTGTGCAACGTGGCCACCGAGGGTCATCACCTGGCTATCAACAGCAATAAAAGCGACTTCCGGAAAAGTAGATAGAGCATCAACTACGCTAGCGGGTAATTCGAGGGCAAAAGAGTTTAGGTTGTCGAAATGTTTTCTGATCTTTACGCCGTTGGCTGCCAACATCGCATTGAGTTGACCGCTGGGCTTCTGGTTGAGTTGGAGGATTACTTTGACTGTCGCCGCGCTGCTCTGGTTCTGGAGCAGGTCGCTGAGGTCTGAGGCTATTTTATTCGGCTTCGGGGTCTGGTTTTTGTTGCCTTGCAGCCCGTTGTCCCTGGCATGAGCGCTTGTCAGTAGCGCGCCGCCGAGGAGGGTTGGACCTACTGAAAGGCTCGTCAGTAAGGCCAGCACCAGGAAGCGTTTTGTTTTGTGGCTCGACGTCACCTTCGTTATCTCCGTCACTGGGGGTTTTTGCCGATCTTGACAACAAACCGGCGAACCCCCCTGTGCAGGGACCGTGCCACACAGTCTCCGATGGCGTACGTGACTGTGGTGCAAGAACTTAGCAGATTTTATGGACCATGTACGTCGGCTGCGTTCCTGACCGATCCACTCAGATTGACCGCTACCTACCTTCACTTTGATAGAATCCCGCCATGCTACCCGAGGAGATCGAGGTCCACCGGGATCGCATGTGGAGACGCGATCCTGAGAACCGTGTGGAAGACGTCTATGCCGCCGAGCGCTTCATCGAAGACGTCGGTTTTTGTGAGGCTCTGACCGACTCTCGACGGCCTGGGCCATCGCTGTATGTCGCTGTGTGTGGTCGGAGAGACGCGCACATGCCGCGTAACGTTCAGAAAGATCCGGAAAGCAGCTTGGCCTGGACCATCAAGGATGAAGTGATGCGCAGAGGCAAGTGTTTTTATGGAAAGGTGCTGCGCGGCCGCTCGACTTTTATCGCGCCGCGGCTGGTGCCGTTCTTCAATGCGTTATGGGGAATTCCGCAACGAATGGAGAAGAAGACACTTTCGCCGGATGCGCAGGTTATTCTCAGGATCATGCGCCGCGAGTGGGAGATGGCGACGCGCGATCTGCGCGAAGAAAGTGGAATCGCGGAGCGCGCTCGGTTCGATCGGGCGATGACTCAATTGCAAAAGAGCTTGAAGATCATCCCGACCGACGTTTTATACGAGCCGACGTTCACGTATATCTGGTCCATTACCGAAGCGCGTTTTCCTGAAGAATTGAAGCAGAACGTGAAAAGGGAAGACGCAGTCAAGGAGATTGCGCGGGCGTACTTGATCGGAGCGGGCATGACGCCCCGCCGCGAACTGGCGCGTGTAACCGGACTCAGCGCTCCGGTAGCTGGATTGGGAAATTGGGGACTCGTGGATGAAGGCTTCGCGGAACGCCTTGCGCCCGGCGTCTATAGGCTCGCTGAAGCGGTACACAAATTACACAAGACCGCATTTGTGTAATTTGTGTACCGCCTTTTTACGGCCGCGACAGGCTCTCGTCGATGTTGGCTTCACGCAATGCTTGCTGTTCGAGTTGTGCCATCTCAAGCACCAGCGGCAACTGATCCTGGGCACTTCCCAAACGCTGCATCATCAGGTCGGTCTCACCCTGGCTGAGCTTCCTGCTGGCCGTGGCTTCAATCACTTGCAACCTCGTCTTGGCCTTCGCCAAGTGGTCACTCGCCTGCTGCCGCACCTGATCGAGCCTTTCACGGTCGGCTGTCAGCTCCTTTTGCAGCGCAGTCGATTCCGGTGTCCTAATCGTCCGGGCACGGTTCAATTGCCGCTCAACCTTCAGCATTTCACGCTTAGATCTTGAAATAATTCGGGATGCCGTGAGCCGGCTGGCGAGTGTTTCCAGGTAAGCATCCGCCAAAAGCGGGTTGCCTTGCTCAATTTCCGCGAGCGCCTTCCGCTCGGCAGAAGTCAATTCTGAGCGGAACCATACAACCTCACTGGCCGTGATTCCATCCGAAGCTAAACGGTCTCGCAATTTCGAGAGCCATCTACGGCGATAAATCAGGAGAATTACGGAGATCAGCACCCCCAACGCGAACCCAAGGGTGAGCGAGAGACCGGCCAGCAGTAAATAAACCGCAGCCGTTTCCGTGGTTGTGGTGGTCAGAAAAAGGATCAGGAAAACTAGAGGAGCCGGGAGCGAGGCCACAGGAATCGCGAGCCACGGAGCAATCTTCAACAAGCGGTCAGTGGTAGCGTCTTTACTGGAAAGTTTGCCTTCTAACTGTTTCATTCGAACACCGGGCTCCAAATGTAAGTTGAGATCTTAGCTCATGAGGAAGGTGTCCGCCAGCACTTCACTCTGTATAATGTCACACGCAAGAGGAACATCCCCATGAAGACGCTCCGACGATTTCACCTGACGCTATTTCAGTTTTCTTTAGTGATTGGCTTTGCCCTCAGCGTCCAGCCCGCTTTTGGCCAGGTACCAAGCATCAACAACGGCGGCACCGTCTCCAGTGGACCCGGACGTCCAGTGACGGTTCCGGTGACGATTAGGTTGAAAGAGAACACGGAAGTAGAGGAACTACAGAATATCGACCTGACGATCAGCGAGGATGGCGAGCCGCAAACCATCATCTCGCTCAGAGGCTTCGGGAATTCACCCGTAACAATCGCGATCTTGATTCAGGAAGACGTGGTTCCGTCTGTCGGGACGGAGATTCGGGCGCTGGCAGATTTCGTCAGAGGGTTGCCGAAGGGTTCGAGAGTGATGGTTGGGTATCTGCGAACAGGGAGTTTGCAGGTCAAACAAAGATTCACAAACGATCTGGAGAAAGCCGCGAAGGCGTTGCGGCCGCCGAGCGGTTTTGCCAGTGCCAGTCCCTACAACCCATACGTCGAAGTTATCGAAGCGCTGAAGAAATTTGAGGCACAGCCGCTGGGACGTCGAGCGATTCTACTGGTGTCGGATGGTTTGGATATTTCACGCGGCGTCGACTCGTCTTCGCCGACGCAGAGCGTTGACTTGCAGCGTGCAGTGAATGAGTCACAGCGTCGCGGTGTGGCGATTTACGGATTTTACGCACCAACGACGGGTGCGGCGGGAAATTCGTTACTGATCGCGAATGCTCAGAGCTCGCTCTTGCGGCTTTCGAACGAGACCGGCGGACTCGCTTTCTTCCAGGGCACTGGCGCACCGGTCAGTTTCGAGCCATTCATTCGCGAGCTTGATGTATCGTTGCAAAAGCAGGCGGCCCTGACGTTTTTATCAACACACCTGAACAAAGGTTTTCACCGGATCGAGGTAAAGTCCTCGACTCCTGGCGTGCGAGTCACGTCTCCTTCAGGATATATGAGGTAAGGAGTTTCTCTGAGGCCCTCTGCGTATCTCTGCGGTCTCTGCGTCAAAAGTGGCCATTAAACGCAGAGATCACAGAGATACGCAGAGGGCCGCAGAGAAGAAGCTTTGCTATTGGATCGTTGCTGCCAATAACGAACCGCGATGATCGCTCGCCACGGCCCAACCGTCTGCGAGCTGTCCAATCATTCCGTGGAAATAGATCTCACTCCCGCTTAAAACCACGAGCACATCGCCGGCGTGGTACTGCGGATCCTCGAGCCGGAAGCGAATCACGGTCGCCTGCCCATTCTTCTGTTCCAAAGTCTCAAACTGAAAAGTATCGGCGTCCGCTACGTAAGTCTGAGAATTGTTCGCTATTCTCTGCTCGTCAGGCATTTGCGCATCCTTCCATCGTGAATTCCTTATTAATACCACAAGCATACCTGCCTTGCCTCAAAAAGTCAGAAATCGGAACTGGTTCAGTTTGAAAAACGCCGAAGGCGTTGGCTAATTCCAGCCAGGGGAAAACGCCGAAGGCGTTGGCTAATTCCAGCCCAGGGGAAAACGCCGAAGGCGTTGGCTAATTCCAGCCCAGGGTTCGAGCGCAGCGAGAACCCTGGGTCACAAGAGCAAGAAGAACAAACGCTGAAA
>JBIOUJ010000033.1:0-26802 GCA_044867025.1 Pyrinomonadaceae bacterium
GCGACGCGCGTCGCGCTTGCCCCTGGCTTTTATATTCCGCGCCTTTGACGCTGCTTTTTATAAGATCCATGCCCTCTAAAAGCTCCAAACGCACCGCTCGCATGACCCCGGCCACCACCGGAACCAAACGACGTGCGGCGATCGAGAAGCGTCAACGCGCCGTCACGCTCATCACCGGCGGCACAGGCTTTCTCGGCTCACATCTCGTTCGCCAGCTCACTGAAGAAGGCGCGAAGGACATTCGCGTGATGGCGACCTCCATTCCCGATTGGGTTGTGGATCTCGGCGTCGAGACTTTCCAGGGTTCAATCACCAACGCAGACGACAATAAGCGTGCAGTCGAAGGCATTAGCGAGATCTATCATCTCGCAGGCAAAGTATCGCGCGAACGTAAAGATGCTCGCGAGATGTATGACGTTCACGTCGAAGGCACGCGACTCCTCTGCGACGCGGCCAAAGCCGCCGGCGTAAAAACAATCGTGCTCGCTTCAACGAGCGGCACAATCGCAGTGACGAAAGACGGCGACGTGGTTCCGGATGAAACGTATCCCGTTCCCCTCGACATCATCTCTCGCTGGCCTTATTACGCGAGCAAAGCGTACCAGGAGATGGCCGCGCTCGAACGTTTCCACGGCAAAGGACTGCGGCTGGTCATAGTGAATCCGAGTCTACTGCTCGGTCCCGGTGACGATCGTTTGAGCTCAACAAAACTCATTCTCGATTTCATGGCGCGCAAGATTGGCGCGGTGCCGACTGGCGGCGTGAGTTTTGTCGATGCACGCGATGCGGCGCGCGCGTTTCGAGTCGCGATGAAGAAAGGTCGACACAGTGAGCGCTATTTACTTGGCGCTGCAAACTGGACGTTCTCGAAGTTTTTTGGACGGCTCGAGCGCCTCACGAAGGTTTCCGCGCCATGGATTGCGCTGCCTTCGAGGTTGGCGATAACGGGAGCGCACCTCGTCGATTCCCTTTTCAAACAGTGGGAGATGACCTCGCCCGTTGAACCGGGCGCGATCGAGATGGCCCAGTATTTCTGGTATCTGAACTGCTCCAAGGCAGCCCGCGAACTCAATTTCAAGCCACGCGACCCGGGCGAAACGCTACACGACACGGTCGCGTACCTCCGCGAAAACTTCCTCGGCAGCAGCGCATTCGGAAAATAAGCGAATATTCCTCTGCGTAACTCTGCGCTCTCTGCGCCTCTGCGGTGAACTTGGGTTTACGACTCATTGACCGCAGAGGCGCAGAGATCGCAGAGTTACGCAGAGAAGAATTTCCTTTTACGTTTAGGGAACTCTTTACCCTTCCCAGGCGTCTTATCACTCGCCAAACTAATCGAACTTGAATGAGGTGCACCCATGGTCAAGCTACGGGCACTGATCCTTGTTTCTTGCTTTATTGGCTCCCCTCTCGCCATCACAGCTCAAAAAGGAACCGGCACGCTCCAGCTCGGCACTCCGGTTGAACGCCAGCTTGGCCCAGGCCAGGCTCACGCTTTTACAGTCAATCTTGAAGAGAACAATCTGATTCAACTCGTAGTTGAGCAGCAGGGTATAGACGTTATCGTCAAGGTGTCGTCTCCTTCCGGCAAATCCATCGGCGAATACGATTCGCCTACCGGCAACGAAGGTTCCGAACACGTCTCTTTCGTCGCTGCAGCCGCTGGAACTTATCACATTGTAGTGTCCCCGCTGGATCCATGGGACACCTCGACCGGTCGCTTTCAGATCAAGCTCCTCGAAGTGCGACCTGCAAACGAGCAGGAACTCAACGCAAGCAAGAACCTCCGCGTCGTGAAAGCTCGTGGTATTGCTTTAATCAAGGAAGTCGAAGAGATCGTTCCGGAAATCAAGTCACCTTACACTCGAATAAAAGCGCAGCTCGCGGCAGGGAATATGTTGTGGGAGACCGACGAGAAGCTCGCAACGAAGTTCTTTTCCGATGCGATGATCTCGTTCAAAGAATTTCTCGCGTCTATTGAACCCGACGATCAGTATTTCCAGTCGTATTCCGTCATGTCACAACTGCGCTACGAGATGATCCAGACGATCGCGCAAAAAGATCCGGCGACTGCTCTCAATTTTCTCTACTCGACTCAAACGACGGAGCGCGCGTCCAATCCGCGTGAACGCTCTTCGCAGGAAAATGCGGTCGAGTTATCGATCGCGGAACAATTGGCCCGCAAGGATCCTGTGCAAGCATTAAAGCTCGCACGGCAAAGCCTCAAGAAGGGACTCTCTGCAAATCTTGTTAACACGCTGCGGCAGTTGCGGCAGCAAAATCCCGAGATGGCTGTTGAATTCGCAGGCGAGATCGCGAACAAGCTCCGCGACGAAAAGTTTTTGAAGAATGCAGAAGCGGCTGGCCTTGCGTCTGGCCTGGTCCAGGTTTATCGCAGGTGGACGACTACATTTAATGAAAATGTGCAGGGCACCTTCGACGAGTCTCAGCCCAAAACATCGCTCTTGCCGGAAGAGCAGTACAGGGAGTTGGTGCAAAAGATGCTGACAGAGGCATTATCGTATTCCCTACCGAAGCTAGACTATTCCCACACGCCGGATAGAGATGCAGCCTGGCATTTGCTCAGTGGACTACAGACATTAGGATCGACGATCGAAACAATCGTACCGGGAGGACAGGCAGCAATTCAGAAGAAAGTTGAGGAACTGAATGGCTCCGGCAACCCAGCGGTCCAGTTCGATCAGCAAATTCAAAATACGATCGCGAGTGGTTCGATCGACGCGTCGCTTGCGGTCATTGACAAAGCACCACCGGAATCAAAAGAGCAGTATTACGTACAGCTTGCCAATCAGGTCGCTAACAGCGGCGATATCGAGCGTGCAAAACAGATCGTCAACGATCGTATTCCCAGTGCTTACCAGCGTCGACAGTTCCTGAACGGCATCGAGCAACAAAAAGTCTATCAGGCACTGCAAAGGGGCAAGGCCGACGAAGCGTTACGAGCCCTCGGCGGCTTTCGTAATGCGCGAGAGCGCGCACAGCAATTGGCCCAGATTGTTAGTCAAATCGGTCCGGGACAAAAGCGGGCGGCGGCGATCAATCTGCTCGAACAGGCGCGAGCGATGTTGAGTCCTGCAGTTCAGGCGCGGGATCAAGATCAGATGAATGCGCTGCTTGAAATCGCGCGAGCATTTTCTCGTTACGACTCGAAACGCGCTTTCGAGATTCTCGATCCTTTGATCGATCAGTTTAACGAGCTCGCCGCGGCCGCGCGGACGTTGGAGGGTTTCGGTCCTGAAAGCTTCGAAGACGGGGAACTCAGCTTTAACGGTGGCAGCCTCTCCACGGTTGCAGGTCAACTATCGAGAACGCTGGCCACGCTCGCGTTGATTGATTTCGATCAGGCAAAAGCCGCGTCAGACAAAATCCAACTGCCTGAGGTGCGGTTGAAGGCGTATTTGGATATTGCGGACCAGTCGATCCAAGCGGCTAAGTGAGCCACGAAAAGGCACAAAAGAAAGAACCTCTTTGTGTCTCTTTTGTGGCTCTATTCGCCCAGGGCTGCGTACTTGAATACTCTGAACCGGTAACGCTGCTGTGCTCTGATGTTCGCGGCGATCACACCGTGCAGGTTGTCATCCCACTTCGTGTACTGATCGATAAACTTGTCGGACGCCGCTTTATCACCTTCGTACTGCACAGCCAGGGTCTGCTCCAGCATCTTGCCGACGACGTCGTGATACTTGTCGTAGTTAACATGCAGAGTCTTTGTCGCCGGGTCGAAACTCAGCAAACCGTTCTCGAGATAGAAGTTCCACTGCATTAATTGCATCGTGTTGTAGGGTTGATCTCTGCGCGGCCGGTTGTTCTGCAACACACGCAGGATTCCGCCCGCATAAACACTCCGCAACTGCGCATCAGTGTAATAACCCTGTTTGTGAAGCGCGTCAGCGACAAAGAGCGACACGAGGTCAGCCTTCATCTCTTCAAGCGCGTTTGCATTGTCTTGCAATGCCTCGTCGAGCTCACGACCGTCTTTCGTGCGATCCACTCCGAGATAGTGGCCCACCTCGTGCCACAGCGTGCGATAAAAATTGCCGTCCGGCGTTAGTCCTTTCGCCTGTTGCTCGCCGATCGCAGCGGCAAGTGTTTTTGAAGTTCCTTCGAAGATACTCGGGTCGCGCATGATGTTTGCGCGGAGCAAAATCGTGCGGCCATAACGTCGCGCGAGATAGCTCTCGTTCGGAAGAATCGTCGCCGTGTTTCCGCCGCGCGACTGACCGAAGTCTGCGACGACGTCGTAGACGCCAACAGGAATGTCTTCGCGCACCTTCTTGTGGTTCTTGTAAGGAAGAGAGTCTTCGAGTGCCTGTATGCCTTTCATCGCCTGGCGCAACGCGGTTGTCTCATCCTGGCGCGTCTGCAAGAGGCAGAATGAAAAGAACGTCTTCACGCCAAACAACTCGTCATCGTAAGTTTCGTATGAACCGATCTGCGCGTTGAGGTTCTTGAAACGTCCTGTAACCCAACTCGCGTCGCCTGACTCGTAATCGTTTGACAGCAGATCGCGCGCGCGATTGTGCAGGTATCGCGCAAACTCCTCGTCATCCTTTTCGACTGCATCGGCGGCTTCGTTCAATAGACCATACGCTTTCATCAAATCGTCCGCGTAAGCGAGCGAATACGGCACGCTGTACACGTTCGCTCCTGGTTTTAGACCCTTCAGTTCGCCCAGGAGTTTCGGATGGAGCGTTTGCAGCGCGGGGTACTTGTTGAGTTTCGCGATGTCTTCCTGGATGTTTTTAGCAGTGGCGGAACGAACCACAGTGCGCAAATCGATCAGATCGGCGCGTTTCTCGTCGATGGCTTCCTTCGTAATTCCCCACGGATAGACGTTCTTTCCGGGTTTCAGCGGATCGACCGGCAGAAACGGTTCGCGTTTGTTTTCGAGTGTCGTCGCGATTGGCCCCTGAAACAATCGATAGAGCGTCAGCAGGTTCTGCGTTGCGGGTGTCGAACCGGTGCGCTTGTCGAGTTGGACCAAAGCCTGATACGAGGAGAGCGCTTCCGGATGTCGCTGCTCTTCGTAAAGCTTCTGAAAGATCTGACCGACCTCGATCAGTTTGGTAACAGCCTTGCGCTCGCCGTCCGTCAGTTTTGAAATATCAGGCGACAGGCGAATGGTCTGCGTCTTGTCGATGATTGGCTGGCTCTTTTCGAGCGGCCAGTATCCGTTAGGTAGAGTTTGAGTCAGTAGTAACGCGGTCATCAAAAGTTTAGTCATGCAGGCATTTTGCCAAATTTCTTCGACTAACGACACTGTCAATCGTCAGCAAAACTTGGCGACATATATTTACTCCAGTTGATTAAATCACTTATTTTCCAGCCGTTTTTCGACTCACTCGTTCGCGATCGCCGAGGCATCGTCGTTGCACTATACAGCGCCGGTGACAAGTCTAACCACAACCATCAAACGCCGCTTCGCGCGAATGCGCAGACGACGAAAAGTTGGACGAGCATACGACATGGCGCTCGAAGTCGCACGCGTACTCCCGGCGCGCGCTGACGTGCTTGATGTAGGTTGTGGCAACGGCTTTATTGCACACCATCTCCAAAGCATACTCGGAACTACCGTCGTCGGATTAGACGTCGGGCCCGCCCCAGCCGCGCCGATCAATTACCTTCCCTACGACGGGCGGTATTTTCCCGTCAGAGACCAGAGCTTCGATGCGGTGCTGCTTTGTTACGTGCTGCATCACGCGCAAGATCCGCGACTCGTGCTCAACGAGGTCGCGAGAGTGCTGCGAGAAGACGGCCTGGCAATCATCTACGAAGACATACCTTCGATCTGGTGGGACCGCGCAGTGTGCTGGACACACGATCGTCAGTGGCGTGGCCGCACTGGTCCATGCACATTTCGAATGGAGCACGATTGGCGGAGCACGTTCGCCCTGGCGGGATTTGAGGTCGTGAAGGAGCGGGCGTTATCGCGTTGGAGAAACCTGGCCCATCCGGTGTCGCGAAGGTTTTTTGTTGCCACAAAAAGTACAAAGAGAATTGATAAACACTTTGTGTCTTTTGTGGCTAAGGAAACACCTCACCGAGATCGCCATATTGAGCCTTTGCACGCCCGCGGCAATTGAGTGTTACTTCCTTGCCGTTGTTGGGAGGCGTAATCCTGATTCCCTGCGAATTGTGGACCGGCTTAATTTCACCGTTGTAATCGCTGAACATCGCATACTCGTACCCGTTCAGCGAGAAGCTGATCTCTGTTTCGTCGACCTGCGCGCGGAAGTAGTGTGAATACTTAAACGCCTCGTGCGGGCGTTCTCCGTCCTTCGGATACTCCAACTCGATCTTTCCCGGTAAACCAAAGCGATACCGCAGGTATCCCTTGTCTTTGGTGAGTTCTTTAGACGAGCACAGTGAGACTATTTTGGCCTGTTTTCCAACCGCACAACTAAAGACGATCTTCTCGTCGCGTTCGCATAACGATCCGGCTTGTAGTTGTGCAACGTTCGACGCGCTTGCCAAACTCAACGAAAGCACAAACAACAACGCAGCGCCCAGTTTGCTCGCAAGCATCAAAGCACTCCTAATTGCTTGTTCATCTCGAGGAAATCAAAGTGGTTCCACGCTTCGACGATCTTGCCGTCTTTGATTCGCACAATCGCCACGCCTTCAAATTCAACCGGAGCATTAGTCGCTTCAAACCCGAGATGCTTGCCCGTATGCGTCCCGCGAACACCACAACGCGCGACCACTTTGTCTCCTTCAGCCACTACGTCCTCGATCGTGATTGCGATATCCGGAAACGCGCCGCGAAATTGACTATGGAATTCATGAAACGCCGGAAGGCCCTGCACGGAATTCCCATTGGCATCATTGAGTCCGTGAATCACGCCGTCTTCCGCCAACAACTCGTCGATCGCTGCGGCGTCACCACGATTCCAGACTTCTTCGAACCAGCGATATATCAGCGCTTTGTTTTCTTCTGACATGATGGAATCTCCCAGTTGAGGAACGAGGAGGGTAATCAATTCTTGATGCCGATTACTCCACGCTCCATCAGTTTCTTGATCATGCGTAAGCAATCTGCCTCACGAAAAGGACAGATCGAGAGGATTGATTGTATATCCCAACTCCCGTTAATACGAGAGAGCACAAAGCCCTCCTGCGGATCGATCTGCTGAGTGGTTAGATCGGTTGGCGCGATAAGCAACTCCGGCACTGACTTTGGCGAGAGCCCGCCAGCGTTGTACATGTGCTTGATGTATTTTTCCTCGGCTAGGGGTAACAGCGACTGCGCTTCGGGATTATTTGGTTGTTGCTGTAGAGCTTTCTGTACGATGAGCAAAGCAGCCTCGGGATCCTGTTCGAGTTTTCGTTCAGCCGACCAAACCATCTCGGTAACACTCTCGGGCAGATCCTCCACTTCAGCCACTGGCGCAGGGCTTCCCTCCGGTAACTCGCCCGTGACGCGCGCAACACCTTCACTAATCAACGTATAAAGCTGACCGTAAACATGAAACGCCGACGCATGCATGTGGTAGCAGATCTCCGCGACGGACATTTTCTTTTCGACAAAATAAAGAACCTGTCGATACTCTTTGCCGAGTTTCAGCGACGACGTCCAACCGGCGTTGAGCTCGAGCACGCTCCTGTCCGACGGTACCAGTGTCTTGTAACGCGCCAGCTCGTCGATCCGGTAGATGCCCTCCATGATCACATTGGTCGGCTCAACCTCGATCAGCAGTAGATCGTCGGGCGATGGCTCTTCGTCGTAAAACTCAAACTCTCCGTCGGTCCAAACAAACAGATCGTAGATCGCGTCGAGTGTTCGCGTCTTGAGTATTCCCAGCACTTCGTCTTCCGTTAGGAATCCCTGCTGGACCAAAACCTCGCCGAGCTTCGCGCCTGACGTGCGCTGCACTTCGCGTGCGATCTTTAATTGATTGTCGTCGACTTTTCCGTAGTGCAGCAGGACCTGGCCCAGGTACTCTCTCGGATCGTTAGACTTCGAGCCTACGATCATTCCGTTTTTGAAATACACCTGCTTGGTGATCTTGCCGTGATCGAACTTGAGCGTCCCTGACTTTCTTCCTGCTGCCAAAAACTGCAACAGGTCAGTCAGGCTCATGGTTTTCAAAGTGCCTTTGATTGCCATCAGGGTTAGTTGCGGGGACTACAGAAGGTTAGACTTCCCGAGTTCTCTCAATCCTCGACCAGATCTGCCGAAATCGCCGGCGCCTCAGGTCCGGCTTCCCGCGCGATTTTCAACAGCAGCAAAAGTTTCTCCGTTTGTTCTTCGTTTAGATCAACAAATTGAACGCCGAAGCCCAATCCGTGTCGATGGTGCCGAACTTCACCTTCGAGGTAAAGCCAGTCATCGTCGGGCAGGAGCACGCGAAATGCCACGATTTCGCCGGCCATTACCTCTCCCACGGTATCAAGGTAACAGCCGCCTTCGGAAAGATCGGTGATACGGGCTGAATGTCTTTCTTCGGCGCCATGCCAGACCGCATCCAGGTGAACACTTAGCCGGGGTTTCGATCGTCTGTCATCCATGAGCCAACCTCATCATAAATTTTTTGTTGAGGGAGGCAAAGAGAAATGTTTCGTGAGGTGCTGATCTGGGACTAGACGCATTCAACCTGGGGGGCGGGTCAGTACCGTAACGCGCGGTACCGTCCGGTCGACCTCGGGCACCAGGCTGGATCAGTTTACGTCAGACTTGCAGTATCGTGCGAGCAGAGAAAAATCAACGCCCTGCCCGGTAATCACAAATTTCCGCTTACCGATCCGTCTGGGTACGGTACAACTCGTGTCTAAAGTACCGTCCCAGAGCGGATTTTCAATTTCAGTCCCGTAGCGCAGCCGGCACGTTTTCTTGTGTTCTTTCTTTAGCTCATAAGTTGTCGAGCCAAGAGCGAAGCTAATAGTCTTGCGCTCTGGAACACAACGTCCGAAATCCAGGATCACATGACTTTGGTTCTCGCCTGTTTGACCCAGGATCGAAACTCCCATGCCAATTGCCAAAATGCCGGCTGCGCACTGACGATAGATGCTCATCTCCTCATTGCTTCAAGGACTGAGTGCCATTGTAAGTCTTCCGGAGACTCTGTGGTATGGGGACGAGGGCGCCACCAGCTGCCCTCCCCTGGTTTACGGTTGCTTGTTGCCCGCTGCGCGAACTTTTCAGTGGCGCATGGGTCGTCGCTACCGCGCGTCTGCTGTGAGGCACGGTCACGAACACCTGTTTGCTGGAGGAATTCCCGGCGCTGTCCGTCGACGTGATCGTAATCGTGTAGATCCGGCCAGTACCAGTGCCTGATCGCTCAGCCCTTAGACGTACATGGTGCGAGTCAACGACCACCCAATCGGGCGCCGTATCGCCGTCGCCCAATCCGTTTATGGGCTCATTGCTTTGCACGCTAAGAGTGTTAGTGACTGGACCACAGTTGTCGCTGACATTGTAGCTCACCGTAATCTCATTGAGCTGGTGATTCGGTGTCAGCAGCGTTGGCGTGCTCACTGTTTCATTCGAAATTACCGGCGGCGGATTAGACGCCGTGTTGGACGCGTTAGCTGAGTTGTTGCTCAGATCCACGTCAAGGGCGGCAGACACTGTTGCGGAATTGTTCAACACCGTGCCGTTCGCAAGCGAGCAAGTCACAGCGGCAACGATCTGAATGTTGACCGTTGCTCCACCCGGAATTGTTGAGAAAGTGACCGTCCGCATGTTACTTAAACCGCCGCAAACCCCGCCGCCCGTTGCCGAGCAACTAACGAACGAAGTTCCGGCCGGTAGAAGGTCAGTCACAAGTACCGACGTAGCTGCGTCGGGACGCTTGTTCTGTACTGCAATTGAATAGGTGACGTTCGAGCCGGTTAATACTGGATCAGGTGAAACAGTCTTGGTGATCTCGAGATCAGGCGCGATCTGTTGCACAAAATCTTCCATGGTTACTTCTTCAACCCTGATACTGTGGGTGTGGTCTCCGTCCGCAAAATCGCCGGTTCGCTGGAAATCGAATAACAAGTTGTTCCAATCATCGAAGCCCGTCAGCGTGTTGGTCAGCCCATCGCCATTGATGTCGTTGTTAACGCTGTTATCGGCAGTATCGTTATCGCAGTTCCAATCCAGTGGTCCATTTCCCACTGCTGAACGAGTGGATGCGTTGGGACAACGCCAGAACGCATTGTCAGTGCCGTCGCCGATGCCTGCCGCCTCGTTAAGATTAGTCTCATTGAGAGAGGCAAGTGCGGAGCGAGAGTAATCGATCCGTCCGGTAAGCGGACCGGCGCCATCCGGATCGGTCGGTGGAATACCCGAGAGTTGGTAGCGGTAACTCATGATGCTGAGGTAGTTAGGCTTGAAGTTAACGCTATTACCTCCACCATGGCCCAGGTTGAGGTTGTGACCGAACTCGTGCATCAGAGTTCCAGCTTGCTGTTGAACAGTCCCTCCAATCAGAGCGACCTGAAAGTCATTGCCTGGGAATTCTCCACATCCCGAACTGGTGGACGTGCTGACCTGCTGGTGGGTAAACAAAGAATAGTGAAAAGCAAACCGGCGCGGATTGTTTGGTCCAAAGTTAGCCGGATCGGCTTTTACCGCGTCGAAACTTCCGATTCCCGGACCACCCGCAAAACAAAGTCCGTTAATGTTGAGAAAATTTTGGTGGGGAATAGCGTTACTGACGTCTATGTGAAGCGTTATGCCGGTGCTTGCGTCGGGGTTGTTGACGGGGGCATTAGCGAACGCTCGGACCACTGCCCCCGTGACGTTCGCGTTAGGCTGATGCGTATGCGTGTCTCCTGCCACGCAATCACCTCCTGCGGTAGCGCAGTTCATAAAATCAATCTCGAGGAAAACGTCTTTCCTGTTTGGACTTGTTCGTTCGCCAGGATCGCTCGTGTCACCGTCGCCGTTTAGATCGACTGGCAGAAGGTTCGGGAGATCGAGATCAACCGTGCCGTTCCCGTCTGCGTCGATGCCAAAGCGTTCCCAATCGTCCCACAGCCCATCACCGTCGGTGTCTGCTGTCGTTCTGAAGACGGCGATCAGATCGTTGAAATCCATGTCGCCGCCGTTCGTCAGGTCTTCCCAGCCGAGTTGAAAGATCTGTCCCGGAAACTCGGCCGGGTGAATCGCGGTTGTTCGCAAATGATCGAAGTTATCCGAGTTGGAACCGGGATTGCTGGACCACACGTGTTCACAGTTCGTATCTGCATCCTCTTGCGAACACATGTTGAAACGAAAAGTGGTACCCGCGGCAAAAGGCTGAATGCCGGGGCTGCCTGGGTTGGCGTCGAGTTCGACTCTACAGCCGTGTTGCGACTGCTTTTCACTGACTATCTTCAAGCCGGTCAGCTCGGGTGATGGCTCGAGCTGGCAACCGGTGAGCGCGATCGAAATGCCGCCGGGTGTAACGACGGAAAGCGTATTGCTGAAGGCGGCGTCAGAGGAAACGAGTTCGATCGTGACTCTTCCTCCGGTGGTTAATGTCAGGTCAGTGGCGTTGGCTGTGGCAAACGACAATATGAGTAACAGGGATGCGAGTGCGATCTGCACCGAACGTGAGCTGGACATAACGGCTCCTTTCAGGAGGGTGAGTTTAGGGTGTCAAAATGCGCTCGGTTTGAGGTGCGAGCGCCCGGATTTTTATTTCCTTATAGCAATGCGCGAACAGGGCAAAACGTTTCGTGCATCGTCTTCTCTCTGCGTATCTCTGCGCCCTCTGCGCCTCTGCGGTGAACAGATCTTTTTACCGCAGAGGCGCAGAGGGCGCAGAGATACGCAGAGAAGGCCGGATACTATCCGAATGTGGCATAAGGAGTTATCGCGTCCGCACTCTTAGAGCTTTGGGAACGATTTGGAACGTGGCGGGCAGTCTTCCCGGGAGTTCTCCATCGACTTCCAGCGCGACTTCTGCCGTGCGGTCGTGGGGTCGAACGGCGATCTTACGTGCGAGGGCGTGGCTGACTTCCGGCATCGAGAGGTGTGAACCCGTGTAGATTCGCGGCGCACTCGTAAAGATCTTCAGGGCGCTGAGATCGCCGACGCCGACAACATCAAACTTGCCGTCGGTCAGTTTTGCGTCAGGAGCGATCTTCATCCCGCCGCCGAAGTAGCGAGCGTTTGCGACGCAGTAATTCAAAACAGCAAGATTGCGCTCGTGGGAGTCGTCGAGCTGGACCACGAGCCTCGTGGGCGTGGTTCGCACGGCGGTTTGCAACAAAGAAGCAGCAAACGAGATCCCGTCCTTTTTTACTCGCTCGATAACTTTGGTGCTCATTCCGCACGAGGCTACGCCGATAAAATATCGCATCGCTTCATTGCCGTTGTGATCGACAAACGAGACTCGACCGACATCGATCTTCACTGTACGTCCAGTACTCAGAACTCTTGCGGCGGCACGACTCTTCGAAGGAATCTCGAGTGTTCGTCTGAAGTCGCCGCCAGTGCCGCTGGGCAGGATGCCGAGTTCGACGTCTTTGCCGGATAACAGGATTCCGTTCGCAACTTCCGACACCGTGCCATCGCCGCCGCACGCGATGATGAGCTTCTCTCCCTTTCGCGCAGCTTCACTGGCCAGCGCCGCCGCATCACCGCGCTTTTTCGTGAACAGAGGTCGAAACGCTCCGAATTCCGCCCGCAAATCACTCGCGATTTGCGGCCACGCTTCGCCCGTGCTGCCACCGGCCGACGAAGGATTAACGATCACTACTGACATGTTCGATCTGTGCCATCTGTGCGATCTGCGGATGTAACTGCATTGCGCGATCCTGCTCACCGAGTTCAGCAATCTTTTCCATTACGAAGTCGGCAATCTCTTTGTGCGAACGCACCCGATCCGGCTTTGCGAGTTGATCCGTCAAATCCAACACGGGCCCGAAGTGGATGCGAATAACTTCCTCTCGATTCCAGTTTCGTGCGATCTGTCTCGGCAAATCGTTACACAAACCGGCAATGAAGACCGGGATCACCTGCGGTTGCGCGTCCATGATCAGCTTCCCGACTCCCGGCTGTGCACGCAGATACGAGTATGGATCGTCGCTCTTGTTGCGTGTGCCTTCGGGGTGAAAACCGATGATGTTGCCTGGACCACTGCGCGCGATGTCTGCAAGCAGGCCAAACGAGTACTTATCGAAAGCGCGCTTTTCCGGAATCGGATTGTCGCCGGTCGCGAAAAACGGCGGATACATGGACCACCAGCCCATGATCAAATTCACCAGCAATCCGAGCGGTGACTGGTAGAAGAACCTCCCGCGCACCGGAAAGAAAAGCTGCTTTCGCCACCGCGTGTTGCGAAAAAGCACCGTCGAGACAGCGTACATGTCGAAGAACGATCGATGGTTGGCAACGAGCAGCATCGGACGATCGTGTGAAGCGGCTTCGACGTGCTCGAGGCCGTAGACGTTCATGATGTTGTAGGTGGAGAGATGAATCCAGCCCGCGCCCATGGTGCTTTGGCACCAGGTCCAGAATCGTTTCCAGGCGCCGCGATTCATGCGCCCGACGAACCGGAATGCGAAGCGTTCGAATGGGGTTAAGACTTCGAGCTCAGTCACTTTCCTTTTGCGCCACAAAAACCAACGAAGAGATTTAGTTCAATGTCTTGATGTCTTTTGTGCCTTTTTGTGGCTTCACTCAATTGAAAAGTATTTAGCCTGCCTGTGGTGAACAATAATAGCCGAAGTCGACTGTTCGGGCTCCAGTTGAAACTCTTCGCTGAGCTCGACGCCGATGCGAGCGGGATCGAGTAAGGTGAAAAGCTTGGCCTGGTCTTCGAGGTCGGGACACGCGGGATAACCAAAACTATAACGCGAACCCTGATATTCCTGGCGGAACAGGCGCGATAGATCCGGCGAGTCTGCGCCGGCAATGCCCAACTCCTCGCGAATGCGTTTGTGCCACAACTCGGCCAGTGCTTCGGCGCTTTCGACGCTCAGACCGTGGAAGTAGAGATAATCAGAGTAATTGTCAGACTTGAATAACTCCTGCGAGTACTCGCTCGCACGCCGACCAACAGTTACAAGGTGAAAGGCGACAACATCCATCCTGCCCGATTCTTTCGAAGCGAAGTAATCTGCAAGACAGAGATGTTTGCCCGCGGGTTGGCGTGGGAATGTGAATCGCACTTCCTTGTCTTCGTCGTAGACTACAAGATCGTTTCCCTCTGACTGGCAGCGGAAGTAGCCATAGACCACCTTCGGCACGAGCACCTCTTCACGCTTCGAACGTTCCTTGAGCTCTTCGTAGATTGGACGCACCTTGTTTTGCACGAGCTTTTGGTACTCGTCAATCGGCGTGCGACCCTGTTTGAACTGCCATTGACCCTTGAACAGTGCCGTCTCGTTGATGAAGGCGAAGACATCGTCGAGCTTGATGTCGTCGACGACGCGCGAACCGTAAAACGGAGGTGTAGGAATCGGAGCGTCTGGATCAACCTGCGAACGAACAGTGTGCGTCATGTTGCCGGTCGCTCTCATGCCTCTGGGTCGCGCTGGTTTGCGAATCCCGAGCTTTGCCTCTTCGCCGACGAGGTCTTCCACATCGTCCGCAACTTCCAACGTCACCGGGTCCCCGTGTCTCCCCGTCTCCTCATCTTCCTGTCCGTTGCCCGCGACCAACTGGTCCATCGTGTGCAGACCAGCAAACGCATCGCGCGCGTAGAACAGTTGGCCTTGATAGAGCGACTTCAGATCCTCTTCGACGTAGCGCCGCGTCAACGCAGCGCCGCCCAGCACTACGGGAACCTTGATGCCGCGCTCGTTCATCAGTTCGAGGTTTTCCTTCATGATCAGCGTTGACTTCACCAGCAGACCACTCATGCCGATCGCGTCCGCGCCGTGTTCGTCATACGCTTGCAGGATGCTCTCGATCGGCTGCTTGATTCCGAGATTCAAAACCTTGTAGCCGTTGTTGGTCAGGATGATGTCGACGAGGTTCTTTCCGATGTCGTGAACGTCGCCCTTGACGGTTGCGAGAACCATCGTGCCTTTTGCGGTAGCGCCACCCTTCTTCTCCATGAACGGTTCGAGAAACCTAACGGCAGCCTTCATCGCCTCCGCTGACTGCAACACAAACGGCAGTTGCATTTGCCCGCTGCCGAAGAGATCTCCGACGACTTTCATGCCGTCGAGCAGGATGTTGTTGATGATGTCGAGCGCCGAATACTTCTCGAGTCCGAGTCGCAATTCGTCTTCAAGGCCGATCTTCTCGCCGTCGATGATGTGGTTCTTTAGACGCTCCTCGACGGTTTCGCCTTTCGACGCTTTCTTCGTTGTCTTCGACTTCACGCCCTCGAAGAGCTTTGTGAATTCTGTCAGCGGGTCGTAGACGCAGACGTCGCCTTCAAACCTGCGCTGGTCGTAAATCAACTCACGCGCGACTTTGAGCTCCTGTTCGCCGATGCGGTTGAGCGGTTCGATCTTGCTCGCATTCACGATCGCGGAGTCGAGTCCGGCTTCAACTGCGTCGTGGAGAAACACGGAATTCAGAACCACTCTGGATGCCGGATTCAGGCCGAAGGAGATATTTGAAACACCCAGAATCGTGAACGCGCCTGGAAGTTCAGCCTTGATCCGTTTGATCGCCTCGATGGTTTCGAGAGCGTTGCGGCGATCCTCTTCAATGCCGGTCGAAATCGGTAACGCGAGGGAATCGAAGAAAATGTCGGATGCAGGTAGGCCCGCTTCCTTCGTCGCTTGTTCGTATGCGCGCTTCGCGATCTTCACTTTGCCTTCAGCGGTGCGCGCCATTCCGTCTTCGTCGATAGTTCCGACGACCACACTGGCGCCATAGCGTTTGGCGAGATCGATCACTTTCAGGAAGCGCGGCACGCCGTCTTCGTAGTTGGTTGAGTTCAGGATGCACTTGCCGCCGGCGTGTTGCAGACCCGCTTCCATCTTCTGCCACTCAGTCGAGTCGAACATGAGCGGAATCTTGACGTTCGTCACCAGGCGTGACGCCAGCTCGTGCATATCGGCTTCGCCGTCGCGCCCGACGAAATCGACGTTGACGTCGAGAATGTGCGCGCCTTCGCGCTCCTGCTCTTTGCCGAGTGCGACCAGTCCATCCCAGTCTCCAGCGTTCAGCAGATCGCGCATCTTCTTCGAGCCACTCGCATTCACGCGCTCGCCGACGATCAGAAACGAAGCATCCTGCACGTAAGGCTGTTGGAAGTAGATCGACGACGCTGCCGGCAGAAGTTTCGCGTTGCGCTGTTTCGGAGTGATGCGCTGCATCGCCTCGACAACCAGGCGGAGATGCGCAGGTGTCGTTCCACAACAGCCACCGACGATGTTGGCGCCGAAGTCGTTGGCAAAATGGACGAGTTGCGTGGTGAAGCTCTCTGGAGTTTCGTCGTAGTGCATCTTGCCTTCGACGACTGAAGGGAGTCCGGCGTTTGGCAGCACAGACACGGGCAAAGGAGTGTTTTCGCAGATGTAGCGAATGCTCTCCGTCATGTGCTTTGGACCAGTGCCGCAGTTCATGCCGACCACGTCGATTGGGAACGGTGACAGTGCAGTCAATGCAGCGGCGATCTCGGTGCCGTTGAGCATGGTTCCAAAGACTTCGATCGTGACCTGCGCGATGACGGGTACGCGGGAACGTCTCTCTTCAAACACAGAGAAGATCGCGGCGAGTGCGGCTTTGGTTTGCAGCAGGTCCTGGCACGTCTCGACAATCAGCAGATCGACGCCGCCATCGAGTAGACCGCGCACCTGCACGCCGTAGGCGTCGCGAAGTTCGGCGTAGGAGATGTGGCCCAGCGTGGGAAGCTTGCGTCCTGGTCCCATCGAGCCCGCGACCCATCTCGGTTTTTCTTTCGTGGAGTAATCAGACGCTACGCGTTTGGCGAGTTGCGCAGCGAGGACATTCATTTCGTACGCTTTGTCTCCGATGCCGTACTCGGCGAAGTCCACGGGCGTTCCGTTGAACGAGTTGGTTTCGACGACATCGCAGCCAACGTCGAGAAACGCCGCGTGAACCTTCTCGACAGCGTCGGGCCTCGTCACGAGCAGATTTTCATTGCAGCCTTCGAAGCGTGGTCCACCAAAATCGTCCAGCGAGAGGTTTTGGACCTGGAGGTTGGTGCCCATGGCGCCGTCGAAGACGACGATGCGTTCTTTGAGTGTTTCGAGAAGGTTCGGCATAGGTAATAACAAAGGCCCCGCGCTTAACAACGCGGAGCCTGAATGAACTCGTCGAGCTGTTTAGCGGATTATTTTACGTGGCCGCAAGTCGCTTTAACTCACCACGTCAATTTGTCAAGGCACATTGAAACACCGGCACTACAGACTGTCAAGCAGTTGTTCAGAGTTCACGCTTTAGCTTGCGCCCAAAGCAGCAACCTAAAGGTTGAACTCTGAACGCGTCACCAAAGCGCCATTAGGTTCAGCGTGAAGCCTGGGAGTAACGGATCACCTGAAACCGTGTCCGGATGTTCCAGAATAACGAGCTCATGGCCAGGCCTGTAAACGTAAACTCGAAATTCGAAGGGATCGATCAACCAGCCGAGCAACGCGCCGTTTTCGAGGTATTCCAACATCTTGTCGCAAACCGTAGAGAGTCGGTCCGTAGGAGACCGTAGTTCGACGACGAAGTCCGGACAAATGGGAGGAAAGGCCTCTTGTTGCCGTTCCGTCAGACTGTCCCACCTTTCACGCTTAACCCACGAAGCATCAGGCGACCGCCGCGCCTGATTTGGCAACGCGAAGATAGTTGAAGAATCGAAGCAGACGCCGCTTCCGTCGATTTGGGAGCAAGCGTCGAGTTGATGTGTGAGGTTTGAATTACGTATACCAGTTCGTCCGCCCGTACCAGACATGACAATTAGTTCTCCGGTTGAGGTGAGTTCAAGCCGCCAATCGCTATACTCGGCGCAGAGTCGTTCGAATTGCTCAGGTGTTACTGATCGGTGCGTGAGTTCTACCAGCTCTCGCGGAATGTATTCATCAGGTGTTGTGAGATCTGAACGCATCACCAAAGCTCCGTTAAGCGAAGTTTGAAGCCGGGCAATAAGGGATCGCCGGAGACCGTTTCGGGATTCTCCAGGATAACGACCTCCTGATCAGGTCGATAGACATAAACTCGTCGCTCGAACGGATCGATCAGCCAGCCGAGCGACGCGCCGTTTTCCATATATTCCACCATCTTCGCGCGAAGCGGCGGAAGGCGGTCAGTACGAGACCTAAGTTCGACCACGAAATCCGGACACAATGGACCAAAACGTTCCTGTTGATCTTTCGTCAAACGATCCCACTTTTCGCGCTTAACCCAGGCCGCGTCAGGGATTCGCCTGGCGCCGTTCGGCAATCCGAATATTCCTGCAGGACCGAAGCCCACACCGCTCCCATCAGTTTGAGCCCATGTTCCGAGTTGTAAGATGAGGTTAAAATTACGTCGATCGCTTTCTAAGCCCGTAGGCGGCATGACTATTAATTCTCCGGATGAGGTGAGTTCAAGCCACAGATCGTCGTGCTTGTAAACGAGCTCTTCGTATTGTTCAGGCGTTACTGTCTGCTGCATCAGACGAGCTACGTCCGCCGGAATGTATTCGTCAGCTTCTGTGAGATTGTGAGCCATTCCAAAACTCCTTTACTCGTTAACGCGACTCTACCATCCGTCCCACTCGCCAGCAATAACCGAAAACGGCTATTTTTTGTCGAAAGTGGCTATTTTTAAGTCTAACCGGCTATTTACGATTTCCGCTTTAACCCTTAACATGCTCGTACATGCGACGCGCCATCTACCCCGGTTCGTTTGACCCCGTCACTAACGGCCACCTGGATATCATCGAGCGCGGCTGCAAACTCTTCGACGAAATCATCGTCAGCATACTCGTCAACCCCGAAAAGCAACCCTTCTTCGCTCTCGAAGAGCGCCATCAGATGCTCGACGAAGTGCTGCCCAGCATCAGTCAGGGACGTTGCACCGTTCGCGTTGATTCGTTCCAGGGCCTGCTCGTCAATTACGCGGTGGCCCAACAAGCCGACGTCATCGTGCGCGGCATCCGCGCGATCTCCGATTACGAATACGAATTCCAAATGGCGCTGATGAACCGTCGCCTCGAGCCCGGCATCGAGACTGTTTTCATGATGCCCGCTGAAACTTATTCGTACGTCAGTTCGCGTTTAGTTAAAGAGGTGTTTCAACTCGGCGGCGCGGTCGAAGGTCTGGTCCCGCCCGTCGTCGAAAAACGGATGAAAGAAAAGATGAGACAAGGATGAAAACGTTTCGCGCTATGGCACCCTTCCCCGTATCTGAAAACGTCGCCCGAATGCAGTCATCAGCCACAATGGCCGCGATGCAGGCCGCCGAAGCTTTGCGAGCGGCGGGCGCAAACGTTTGCGACTTTGGCGCCGGTGAACCCGACTTCGACACGCCCGACAACATCAAGCAGGCGGCTGACCGGGCGATGCGCGCCGGTCGCACGAAGTACACGGCCGCGGGCGGCATTCGCGAACTCACTCGCGCGATTATCGATTTCTACAAACGTGAATTCGGGACGGAGTATCAACCAAGCGAGGTCATGGCGACCGCCGGCGGCAAGCAGGCTGTTTTCAATGCCGTGGTCACGTTGTTGAATTCCGGTGATGAATGTTTGATTCCGAAGCCTTACTGGGTGACGTTTCCTGAGATCGCGGTTTTTGCCGGTGGTAAACCAGTCTTCATCGAAACCGAGGAGACTGACTTCGTGCTGACAGTCGAGCAAGTTGAGCGAGCTATAACACCACGCACAAAGCTTATCATACTGAACTCTCCATCGAATCCATCGGGCCGCGTGCTGCCGTCCGCAGATTTTCGACGCATCCTGGAACTGACTGCGGAGCGCGGCATCTACGTCGTCTCTGATGAATGTTACTTGCGGTTTGTTTATCCACCGTCGGAAGTCTTCAGCGCTGCGAGTTTACCGGCAGAACTGCGCGCGCGACTGTGTATCGCAGGATCGTTTTCAAAGACATACGCGATGACTGGATGGCGCATGGGCTACGCACTCGCGCCGGCTGAGTGGACCAAGGCGATGCTGAAGGTGCAAGGACACTCGACGTCAAACGCCAATTCGATCGCGCAATGGGCGGCAGTTGAGGCGCTTACAGGTCCGCAGGAATCGGTGGGTATCATGCTCGCCGAGTACACGGCGCGCAGGGCGTGGTTGCTGAACGAGTTGAGAAACATTCCGGGAATGAAGTGCAGCGAGCCTGAAGGCGCGTTCTACGCGTTCCCGGACGTACGTGGTTGTTTGAACAAGGATTTGAAGACTTCGGGTGACTTCGCTCAGCGGCTGCTCGAGGAAGAGCAGACAGTCGTCACGGACGGAGCCGGCTTCGGAGCAGAAGGCTTCGTTCGCATCTCTTACGCGACGTCGATGGAGCAAATTAAGGAAGGCGTGACGAGAATCAAACGCTTCGCCCAAAGACACTTTTAGCCACAGATGACATCCGTGTAATCTGTGGCTAAAATTTTAATAGAGGTTGAAGTTGTATTCGAGCTGCATCCACATCGAGACCTGATGTCCGTCCTTGGTTGCAGGCACAAACTTAATCATCTTCGCCGCAGCGATCGCTCTCTCGGTCAATCCGTTCGGAAGTCCCGAAACAGTTCTGATATTCGTCACCTGACCGGACGATGAGAACACGCATTTCAATACTACCGTACCGGTAATCTGATTCTTGCGGGCTTCCTCCGTGTACTGCGGCTCAGGCTTCGAAATCAGACGTGCTTTCGTCGTGACGTCTTTTCCAGTAAAGATTCTGGAATAGTCACCACCGCCGCCACCGCCAGGTCCGCCGCCGCCGGCATTGAAGTCACCACCGCCGATGTTACCGCCACGACCTGGTCCAAGACCGCCGCCCTCACCAGGACCAATACCGCCGCCCTTACCCGTTCCGATACCGTTTCCGGTACCCGGACCAGACGATGGATCGGTGCTCTTCGACTTGTAGTCACCGTAAGGCAACATTCTCGCGTCGGGTGGCACCAGCATCGGATCCGCAACGACTGTCGCAGCCACGGGCAATGCTGGATTCTTCGGTATCACAGGCTTCGGATCCGGAGCTACGACCTGCGGAACGTCCAGAGACGCTTGCGGAACCTTACCAAACGATGCAGGCTTCGCTTCTTCACGACCGCCGCCACCGCCGCCGCCCGGTCTCTCCTGTTTCGGCTTACTGCCACCGCCACTGCCCTTGTTCAAACCGGCAGTACCGGGATCGGGTGTCGGCTGTTCGGCAGGAATATCGAGCATCTGCTCGACCGTAAGTTCTTCATTCGCCTGCGCCAGCATCTGCTGCTGCTTACTCTTTTGATCGGCCCAAACGATGACGCCGAGAATCACAAACAGGAAAGCAAACGACGAAACCATTGCCGCGACCACGCTCTTCGAGTCAGACGGCTCAGCGCCCATGACTGCGGCGCCCTTTTCGCGTCCAAGCCACGTCGAGAACAACGCTACCAGCAAGCCGCCGGCGATCACCGCAAAAGTGATCAAACCAGCACGCGACGCGCCCGTCGATTGCGTGCGATCCATCAGCATGACCGCGCCGACCAGCCCCAGCATACCCAAGAAAGCAGCGCCCATCGCCAGCAGCACATTCGGCTTACGCAGGAACTTGATGAACATCTGCCCATAACCGACAAATGTTCGCTTCGTAAATCCAAACGGGTCGCGTTTGAACTCGGGCCACGTCAGTTCATATTCGTGTGAAACGTCTTTGATTTCGTGACTGAGACGAGCTACCAGGCCCGCGTCGTCCAACATCGTGAGGTGATATTCGTCGCGCAGGATCACTGCCGTGGAATTACCAGAAGCGGCATAGATCGGCTCGACCCGTTCGTTATCAGCGGGTGTTTCCGACTGATTGAATGGAACTTCGATCCTCGGCTTCTGATCGCTCTTAACCGTTAGACTGGGATCCGAGATGGCTGTCACGCTCGGTTCGTCTACCACCTTCGGGGCGACCTGAGTTAACGGCTGAGTTAACGGCGTCCCGTCGACAGGACAAAAGCTGAACTTGTCAGCAAACTCTTCTTCACATACGGAACAGAACTTCATCGATACTACCTCTTCTCGCCTATGGGGGAGCAGCACCGACTGAGACAGTCTGTCTGCACCAGAAAATTCTCTTGCAAAGCTGGTTTCGATTCGCTTGTCGAGAACTCTCGAAGGCCCTGGCACGACCCAGCGTTCGAGCATCGACTTGAGCTCTTCGTCGGAAACAAACTCTTCTTCCGGCTCAACGCCCATCTCAGGCCTCCCTCAAAGTAACAATTTCCCGACCACTATTCAATTCCTGATTGCTTTCCATATATGGCCGCAGGAACCTTCTTAAGCCTTCCCGCGCCCTGTATAACCGGGCCTTAATTGCGCCCACGTCGGTGCCCGCAATCTCGGCCACCTCGCTCAAGCTCAACCCTTCGTACTCAAACAGAATGAGCGCCTCCCGTTGCAGTGGAGGAAGACTGAAAACAGCCTCCTTCACGTGGGTCGCAAGCTCCTCATCGAGCAACCTTCGCAAAGGCCCTCGCCTTGGTGAATCCTGCGGCTCCTGGGTGACCTCATCCATGCCGGCTTCGCGTCCCTGGTTCCGGAAGTGTTTCAGGGCCAGGTTCCGCGCGGCGGCGTATAAGTAAGTTTTCAATGACGCACGTTCGGGACGAAAGTTCTCAGGTTTTCGTATCAAACTGAGAAAGCAGTCGTGCGTGACGTCTTCAGCAATTTCGACCGAACCGAGCAACCGATAAGCAAAACGGAAGATTGGCTCGCGGTAACGATCGTACAACTCCAGAAAGGCCGCCTGATCGCCCTCTCCCGCCTGTTGAAGCAAACGCTCGTCTGTGGTTCTCTCGGGCAATCAAGCACTCGATCCTGCAGGAATTGCTCCTGCTATAGTTACCGGCAACCGAAGAAAAGTGACGGTCCCCGTGGAAAAAACTTGCGCGCCGCTGTGGATCCCAGGGCAAATCTTAATCCCGCAAGGGCAGCAAGTACATACTTTTTGCATTTTTGCCGGGCCAGATCGACTCGATCTCTTTGTCAATCAGGGCTTAGGATGCACTTAAAAGCCAAACGGTTGACGGGCAAACACCTCGCATCTAAGATGTTTGACCGTTCTCCATGAAGCTTGCCATGAGATTTCCCGTAAAGCCGACTGTAGCGCTCCTATTTGTCCTGTTGCTCGCGTATCCGACTTTTCCACAGGCTCTGACGACGCCTGACCGGGAACAGTTGCTGAACGGCCTTCGCCTGATGTTGTGGCTGAACCCCGGAAGTCAGGATGTCACTCTAAAACTTCGGATTAACAGCGGCGCCGCTTTCGACTTGTCAGGCAAGTCGGGCCAAATGGCGCTGCTTGGCGATCTCCTCTTCCCGGACCCAGCCACGGTCGACTATTTCACCGATGAAATGGGCGGGAAACTGGACGTCAGCGTCAATTACGATTCGATCACGATCACAATGGTTGGCAAAGCGTCGGAACTCGAGCGAATCGTCGAGGTTCTGCGCAACGCGTTGCTTGCTACACAGTTGACTCCGGACGTGGTAGCACGCACGAAAGAAGCACGCGTGAAGCTTCTCCGCGATTCTTCAGTCGTGCCTGCGACTGTCGCCGACCGCGCGATCGCGGCACGGTTGTTTGGTGACTTTCCTTATGCCCGACCAACCGGCGGATCGCCCGAGGACCTCGCGCGAATCGACCATGCAGACTTGATGCAAGCCCGCGATCGTTTCTTAAACTCAAACAACGCGACGCTCGCGATCATCGGTGGTGTGACGAAACCACGCGCGATGAAAACGGTGCGGCAGCTACTCGGTCCGTGGCGCAAGAGCGAGCAAATAGTGCCCACGACATTTCGCCAGCCAACGGCGCCTGATCCACGAGCCTTAATCGTTAACGTCCCTGGACCAAGTGTTGAGGTTCGCTTGGCAGTGCGCGGTGTTTCCCGATCGGATCCGGATTATTACGTTGCGAACGTCCTTGCGAAGCTCGCGCAGCAGCGATGGCAAGGAACAACACCTGAACTGGCCTCGCAACCGGTTTTCGCTCGCAGTGATGCCTACGTTTTGCCAGGTGCATTCGTCATGGGCGCGACGGTTAAACCCCAAAGCGCCGTAGATTCGCTCGCGAGCGCACGCAAAGTACTCGAATCATTGATGAACACCCCAGCCACGGCCGATGAACTGGAGCGCGCCAAACACGAAGCCGTGAATGAGATCGCGGCCTTCGTCGCGAAACCGGAGAACGCGCCCGACCCATGGCTCGACGCAGACACGTATCGTTTGCGTGAAACTCAAGATCAAATCGCTTCGCTACGATCGGTTACTGCTTCAGATATTCAACGTGTTGCCAATCGACTCTTTAAGACAACTGCTGTCGCGACAGTGCTTGCGGGTGAAACGTTGCAACTCAAACCCGCGTTGGAGGGCCGTCTTCCGTATGAAGTGCTCGGTGAAATTGTTAGTCCAACACCGCCGGCTAAGCCGCCCACTAAACCAGCAAGCAATAACAATCCCATGTGATCACAAATTGTTCGCAAGGGTTCTGCAACCAAACCTCCATCGGATTTGGCTTAACTGTGCCTGAGAACGAAAGTGCCGCAAAAGAGCATGCGGGCCGCGTTCGCGAAATGTTTGGCAGGATCGCGAGGCGGTACGATCTTCTAAATCACCTACTGTCCGTTAACGTCGACAAACGTTGGCGACGGATCGTGGCGACCCGGGTTGATGAAAAGCTACGCGAAAAGCTTTCGGCTACCGAGGCGCGTGTTCTTGATGTTGCATGTGGAACTGGTGATTTATCCTTATCGCTGTTTGAAATTACGGGAGCTGGAGTTGTTGGGACTGATTTCTGCCGGCCAATGTTAGCAATCGCTGCCGGCAAGACGAATGGTCGCATCCGCTTTATCGAGGGTGATGCGTTAGACCTTCCCTTTCGAGATGGCACGTTCGACGTGGTGACAATCGCGTTTGGATTGCGCAACCTGTCGAATGTCGAAAGCGGTCTCGCTGAACTGTCGAGGGTGTTGAAACCTGGTGGCTGGGTGGCTGTACTGGAGTTTTCAAGACCCGCGAATGTGATTCTTCGTCCGATGTTCAATCTGTACTTCAGAAAGCTACTGCCGATGATGGGAGGGCTAATCAGCGGTTCGCTAAGCGCCTATACCTATCTGCCGGCGTCGGTACAGAAGTTTCCGGATCAGTCTCAACTCTCGCTCCTGATGGAGCAGGCGGGTTTCGATCAGGTTGGATATGAAAACCTGACGGGCGGCATAGCGGCCTTGCACATGGGCAGAAGGCCGGAATGAGTTAGCGGTATTGGTTGCAGCTTTTCATGGTTTGCAACCAGATACGTAGTCACGGGGTATGGTTTGGTAAGCGCGCGGTTGTCGGGGCTGTGCGAGTATTCGAACCTACCCTGGGCTACGTTTTTCTTTTGGCCACGGATTTACGCAGACGAAGACACGGATAGTCGATCCGTGTTCATCATCTGCGTAAATCCGTGGCCGTGTTATTATCCGCCGAAGTGCGCATCCTCAGACGACTGCTGATTCTGTTGCTGGTTGTTTGGACCGTCGTCTCTCTCGTTACCTTATTGATCGAGCTGGTGCCTGGTGATCCGGCTGTCGCCGTGCTCGGCGAGCAGGCGACTCCGGAACAGTTTGCACAGTTTCGCGAAAAGCACGGTCTCGATCGTCCTCCGTTCTTCTTCTCATTTCCGCGCGACAACAACGGCGAACGACACTTTGTCTGGCATGGTGTCGATAATCGCTATACGGATTACTGGCGTTCGCTTTTGCGCGGTGACATGGGTTTGTCTTTTCGCAACGACCGCCCAGTGATCAGTCTCATTCTTGAACGCTATCCAGCGACAATCGAGCTCGCGATCTTCGCGATGGCCATTGCGATCGTCATCGCGATCCCGCTCGGCGTAATTGCGGGGACCAATCGAGGCACCATCGTCGATAACGTCGCGTCTGTGATTGCGCTTCTGGGAATCAGCCTGCCGAGTTTCGTGATCGGACCGATGCTGGTCTACGTCTTTGCGGTAAAACTCGGCTGGCTTGCTCCGTCAGGGCGATTTGACTGGAGCGACATCATCCTCCCTGCCTTCACTCTCGGCGCCGCCCTCTCTGCCATCCTGACTCGTATGGTGCGCTCGTCTGTGATCGAGGAGTTGAGCGAAGACTACGTTCGCACAGCGCGCGCGAAGGGCTTGAGTGAGAGACAGGTAGTCTACAAACACGTATTGAAGAACGGGTTGATTCCGGTGGTCACGATTCTGGGTTTGCAGCTAGGTGTTCTGCTTGCGGGTGCGATCATCACCGAGAAGATCTTCGGCTGGCCGGGATTGGGACTGCTGCTCGTCGAAGATGGAATTGGAAAACGCGACTATCGCGTCGTGCAAGGCTGTGTGCTCGTGATCAGCATGACTTACATCATTGCGAACCTGCTCACTGACATGGTTTATCGTTGGTTGGATCCGCGCATAAGAGTGGGATGAATCGTCTAACAATCATCGGTCTCGTCATCATCGCAGTACTTGTTTTCGTCGCACTCTTTGCGCCGTGGATCGCGCCGTACGACGTCGGCGCAACGAATCTGGCGATGCGCTATCTGCCACCGTCCTCGGAACACTGGTTCGGCACCGATTCGACTGGGCGCGACATCTTTTCGCGCGTGGTTTACGGTGCGCGTATTTCGTTGCAGGTCGGGATTGTCGTCGTTGTGGTGTCGGCATTCATCGGAACGATTCTCGGCGCGATTGCGGGCTATTACGGCGGTTGGGTTGACCGTGTTGTGTCGGGCTACGTCTTTAACGTGTTTCTCG
>JBIOUJ010000034.1:0-17091 GCA_044867025.1 Pyrinomonadaceae bacterium
GTGGGTCGACGACGAGCATGTGATATTGCTATGGATTTTGAATTCTGATGGTTGACCCACCCGCTACCGCAGGTGGTACTGACATTTATCCAACAAGGATTTCTGACTTTTGAGGCAAAGCCAACCAAGCCGCCGTGGCGACCTCACTGTGAGGCTCCTCAATATCCTCGACTATGGCACGAAGTAGCTCTGCCACGCTCCACGCCTGTGCAACGCAACCGCGCGGCGCGTGTGGCGCGTCTCCATCGAAGATTTCGGAGACTTGACCGAGACACGCTTCATGCAAATGCTGCTGGAAGTTCTCCAGCCACGTCGCTGCAAGTGTTCTACCTGCTTTCCTACCAAGCGTTTTGACTGACGCAGTGATGTATGGCCCCATGAGCCACGGCCAAACAGTCCCTTGATGGTAAGCACCATCACGAGTGCCTGGAGCACCTTCGTATCGGCCAATGTAATTAGGATCTGATGGTGAGAGCGTTCGGAGCCCGCGCGGTGTCAACAATTCACGTTCGATGACACTCAGAATGCTCTTAGCTCTATCTGTTGTGACCATTGTGTTCGTCAGGCTGATCGCAATTATTTGGTTCGGCCGGATCGACGCATCACGAATTTCACCGTTTATCACATCGTAAAGACATCCGGCTTGCTCATTCCAAAACAGCTTGTTGAAACTAGCGCGTGCTTTCTCCGCCATTGCGCCGTACTCGAGCTTTGCGTTTGGATCATTGAATCTCTCCGCGAGGTCTTGCATCACGCGCAACGCGTTGTACCAAAGCGCCTGAATCTCCACCGGTTTTCCATGACGCGGTGTCACTACCCGGTCGCCAACTTTCGCATCCATCCAGGTCAGTTGCACACCTGGTTCGCCCGAGAAAAGTAATCCGTCATCGTCTACATGGATTCCATACCGCGTGCCTTTTACGTGCCAGTTAACAATGTTCTGAAGCACCGAATACAGACTCGTTCTGACAAACTCATAGTCGCCCGTGTACTCCATGAACGAACGCACTGCTTCGAAGAGCCAAAGCGTTGCATCAACAGTATTGTATTCCGGTGCTTCGCCGGCATCCGGAAACCGGTTCGGCAACATGCCTTGATCGACGTGCGTTGCAAATTCCGCGAGGATGTCCTTCGCGATATCCCAACGTCCACTGACGAGCGTCAAACCGGGTAGTGCAATCATCGTGTCTCGGCCCCAATCAGCAAACCAATGGTATCCGGCGATGACTGTTTCGCCCTGTTCGCGAGCAACGATGAATTGATCCGCGGCGGTCCTCAATAGGGAAGCCAACCAGTTTGTTGCATCCACATCTTTGTTAATAATTGATCGTCGCTCGATCTCAGCCTGGCGATAGCTGTCAGCATTGATGGCTTGATGTCGCTCAGTGGAAGCGATGATGCTGACCTTCTTCGTCGCGTTCAAATCGAATGTCAAAGCACACGGACTGAACAGGTCTTCTGCGAAATCCAATCCACGTTCCTGCTCAACCGCATAATGGAAGTTGCGATACCAGAAGCCATTTGGATCTACGTCGGCAAGGTTATGAGCGAGATGAAGCGCGGGAAGATCCCCGTAAGGTTTAAGACTAGTCTGTAGGAGATCAGTTTCAATGTGTGGATCGAGCGCACTGTTCTCATGTGTCGTGCCGTGATAGTCACGGAACGCGATAAGTGGGCGGACTTCTAACTTAATGTCACGATTGCCGGCAAAGGACTGCTCTAGCTCGTACCGAACAACTGTGGTGTTCTCTCCCTGGACCATAAACACGGATTTCTCCAGGCGCACGCCTTCGATCTCATAGGTAAATCTCGGAAATGGATCCAAACAAAAGCCAGCCTGATATTTGAAGCCCTGCGGATGTATTACGCCCGGATATTGATTCGACGATAATTCATACCGCCGGCCATCGATGAGTAGTACCTCTTCAAGCTTCGAGAGCAAGACGAATCGACCGACGGGAGGCTTCGTTGCCGCCGTAAGTAAGCCGTGATATCGGCGAGTATTCAGTCCGGCGATGGTAGAAGAGGAAAACCCGCCGATTCCATTCGTTTCGAGCCATTCGCGAGTTAAAGCAACGTTTAGATCGCGGCAGCTTTCCTGATCGAATTCAATCATGATCAACCTTCCTTTATGTTGCGGGAACGCCGGCCGTTCGATCGCTCGTCTCTTCTGTAACCTTGACCTGATCACGTTTGCCAGGATTCACATCGATGAATTGCACGAGGTCTTTCGAAAACAAGAGATCAAGCGCCCAATCGAGAGCTACCCGCACTTTCTTCTCGAAGCGAGGAAGCTTGCTGAGGTAGATAGTTCGCCATAACCACCAGGCAACGAAGCCGGAAAAATTTACTCCCAGTATGCGCGCTACGCCCGTGCGTTTGCCGATTGATGCCAAGGCACCAATCGTCTTGAATCGGAATGCTCGCCGGCGTCCGCCACTAATCGCAGCCAGGACGTTGGCGGCAACGATTTTCCCCTGACGCAACGCATGCTGCGCAGTCGGTGGACAAGATTTGCCAGTCGAAAGATCAGGCACTGCCGCACAATCACCGAGCGCCCACACTCCCGGCCAGCCTTCCACTTCCAGAAACTCGTTTGTAATAAGTCGACCTCTTTCTTTCGAACACTCCAGGATATTTAACAAAGGATTCGGCGACACACCTGCTGTCCAAACAAGTAGGTTAGTCTTGATTGTCGAATTATCACTGAGTCTCACTTCACCATCCGAAACACTCCTGACTGCCGTTTTCATTCGGAATTCAACGCCCCGCTGGGCCAGTTTCTCCTGTGCATATCCGCCCAGCTTCGGACCGAGTTCCGGCAGGATGGCGCCGGCTGCCTCGATCAGGATGATGCGTAGCTCGCCGGCCGTCAGACGCGGGTAATAGGGAATAGCTTCGCGAACGAAATCATTGACGGATGCGATAGTCTCTACTCCTGCAAAGCCGCCACCAACTACTACCACCGTGAGCAAGCGTGAACGATCTTCACTCGAGCATTCGAAATCTGCATTTTCGAGATTAGTAATAAGACGGCTGCGCAGGAGAATCGCATCCGTGAGCGACTTCATCGTCAAAGCATTTTCAGCAAGACCAGGAAGATTGTAGAAGTTCGTGACTGAGCCCAGTGCCAGGACTAAATAATCGTAACGCAACTGGTGGTCGTGATTGTCGTCTGCGTGGGTAGCGATAACTGTACGCTCGTTTAAGTTAATTGACTTGATGTCGCCATTGAAAAACTGCGAGCGTCGCAGCAGCTTGCGCACCGGATTAACGATGTGCGTCAGATCGAGATCACCCGCGGCAACCTCGTGCAGCATTGGGGTGAAGAGAAAGAAGTTCTCACGATTGACCAGCGTGACTTCAATGTTACAAGAGCGACGTAGTCTCTTCTCGAGATGCAAGGCGGTGTAAAGGCCGCCAAAGCCGCCCCCGAGAATGAGAATTCGTTTCGATTCAGTTGAAGCTCTGCTCATCATTTCGGACCTACAGCTCTGCAACCTCGCAGAACACCTTGATTGCGCCGTTAGGGTTAGTGAGCTTCGCAAACAACTCCTGATAATTTTCTAAGCCGCGGACAGGATGTGTAAGTAAACGAGAGAGCCAGCCCGGATACTCGGCCTCTGCTTGAGCGAGATCTTTCACGCCCATCTCGAAGTACTCGCGATTTGCATTCACGGTCCCAACCATCACCTTGTTGCCAAGCACGAATTCAAGATTGATTTTGTCTGCCGGAACTTCGATTTTGCGATCGCCGCCTGTGACACTCGACAGCACCAGCACGCCGTTCTTTCCAAGTGCTTGCATGCTGTCAAAGACGATCGGCGAGAAACCGGTTGCTTCAAAGATGATGTCAAACGGTCCGTACTTCTTTGCGCCGTCGAGAACCGACAGCTCCTCCGTCGATTGATAAGTGGCGCCGATCGCCTCGATCAGATCGGAATTCAGATAAGGCTTTACTATCTTGCCAAACGTTGTCACCTGCAATCCCTTGAGACGCAGGATCAGAGTCGCCAGCAAACCAATCGTTCCCGCACCCATTACCGCCGCGCGCTTCGGTTTCCATACTCGGAGACGACGTTGAATCTCGTACGCCTGGGCAATCCCCTTCTCAACAACTGTTGTAGGCTCGAGCAGGACGCCGACTTCTTTAAGCCCTCGAGGTATCTTCACGATGAACTCGGCATCATCGACGTAATACTCACTCATGTAACCGTGACGCAGGTTGATGCCACGTTCGAAGTATGTATCGTCGGTAGTCATATCGTTCGTGCCGATCAAGTCGTAAATACTCGATCCCGGCCGGCGCACGGTTGCGACCACGTAGTCGCCAGGTCTTACCTCGGTTACGTTTGGACCAACTGCTTCAACTTGCCCAAAACTCTCGTGCCCGATGATCAGGAAGTCGTATCCGGGCGGCGCCTGGCCATACTCAGCCGCATTGATCTCTTTGTCTGTTCCATCCACGCCAACGCGCAGGACGCGCACGAGCACCCCTCGCCCGTTCGGTATGTCGCCGACCTTTGGCGCCGGCAGTTCGGTCAGATGGACAGTATTTGGTTTTCCCGGTTTGACTGCGATTGCTTTCATGATGATTCCTTTATTTAGCTGGCAACCATTGCGAGTTCTGATTGGACTCCGATGCGGGCAAGAGCTGACAAGACTCTGTTAGGCTCACCGAGGTCGCTCCAGCCGACATCTCCGACTCTCATCACCATTAGATCTCCTGGTCGTACTGCGAGCACCTGATGAGAAAAGTTGGAATCCTCGATGTGCGAATAGAGTGCGGCGAGAGCTTGGTATTCGTTCGCGGTTTCGAACGTTGGCGTGACTGTTGCGAAGGCCGCGTACATTTCCGGCATAGCAGCCCGCGTCATTCTCAGTAATGCGTCAACACACCCGACCATCACGAAACTATTCCACAGACAGCCGCGCTCCATGAGAGAAGTTGCCAGGTTCAAACTCGGCTTTTCCCAAAACTTTCGGACCCGTGTAATTGATTTTTGTGCGCTCGCGAGGATGGAAGGCTGCGGTTCAATCCATCCGTACTCTGTTTCGGGAGTGGTTGGAGTGATTCCAAGAAGCATTACCGTCTCCGGTTGGACCTGTACGGCATCAATTGCCACATCGATGTGTGACATAAATTCTTCATCATCAGCGAAAAAGTGATCGGACGGAAATAACGCAACGACTGCTTTTGGCGATTTCGCCGCGACGCGTGACAGGGCATAAAGAATCGCAGGTGCCGTTCCCTTGTTCACGGGTTGTTCAAGAAGAAGACTTTCTGGAATTTCGTCGGCGAGTGATTCATAAAACCGACGGTGCTTCTGAGTGACAACGATCAACGTGCGGCTGGGCTCAATTGATAATGCGACTCTTCGCCTGGTCTGGTTTAGGAGTGTGCTGCCTCCGATAACCGGCACGAATTGTTTCGGACGATTGTCGCCAGTGATTGCTCGCGTCATCGATTGCAAACGCGTTCCATCTCCGCCCGCTAATATCACTGCCCATCGATCTCTCATGTTGTTCCGTTCCTTCTGTTGGAGTTCGTCAAACAATCATGAGTCGGGCCACGAAATAAATCCTTACAAAAGCCGGCCACAAAAGGCACAAAAAGCAGCAAGAAGATTGTGCCTTTTTGTGGCCCTATTCGCCGCTTTGCTGAAGTAGTTTGGCAACGAGGCCGGTCCAGCCTGTTTGGTGGCTGGCGCCTACACCGGAGCCGTTGTCGCCATGGAAGTATTCGTGGAAGGGGATCAGATCGCGCCAGTTAGGATCGGTTTGAAATCTCTGGGCAGCACCAAACACTGGCCGTCGCTGGTCGTCGTCTTTCAAGAAGATGCGTGAGAGACGTTTTGAAATTTCGCCGGCAACTTCCCAGAGCGTCAACATCTGACCGGAACCAACCGGGCACTCAACTTTAAAATCTTCACCGAGATAGTGGTGAAACTTTTGCAGCGACTCGACCAGCAGATAGTTCAGCGGAAACCAGATCGGTCCACGCCAGTTTGAATTGCCTCCGAATAACCCGGTGCTCGATTCCGCCGGCTCATAATCCACGCGATGCTGTGTGCCATTGACTTGCAGCATGTACGGGTGGTCCTTGTGGAAACGCGAGATCGCGCGGATGCCGTATGGCGAAAGGAACTCATTCTCGTCGAGCATCAATCGCAACACACTTCGCAGTTGATCCTGGCTGACGATTGACAGCAAACGCCGTTCGGCATTTCCCGGCGTTCGCATGCACGCGACATTCGCCGTCAGGTCGGGCCGGTTTTGGATAAACCATTCCATCCGCCGCTTGAAATCCGGCAGACGATCGAGCAGCTCCGGTTCTAAAGTTTCGACAGCGAACAACGGAATCAAGCCGACCATCGAGCGAACCTTCATCGGAAACGGTTTGCCTTCAGGCAAGTGCAGAACGTCGTAGAAGAATCCATCCTGCTCGTCCCACAACCTGATCTCGTCGTCGCCACGGTTGTTCATCGCGTGTGCGATGTAGAGAAAGTGTTCCCAGAACTTGCTCGCGACGTCTTCGTACGACGGATCTTCTTTCGCGAGTTCCATCGCGATTGCCAAAAGATTCAGTGCATACATCGCCATCCAACTAGTGCCGTCTGACTGAGCGATATGGCCGCCGGTAGGCAGTGGTGCGCTACGATCGAAAACGCCGATGTTATCGAGACCAAGAAACCCACCTTGAAAGATGTTCATCCCGTCGGCGTCCTTGCGGTTGACCCACCAGGTGAAATTCAAGAGCAGCTTCTGGAAGACCCGCTTAAGGAAGACTGTGTCGCCGACTCCACGTCGCTTCTTCTCGATCTTGTAAACGCGCCACGTAGCCCAGGCGTGAACTGGTGGGTTCACATCGCCAAATGCCCATTCATACGCCGGGAGCTGCCCGTTCGGATGCATGTACCATTCGCGCAGCATCAATACGAGTTGCTCCTTGGCAAACTCTGAATCAACCAGCGCCAGCGGCACACAATGAAACGCAAGATCCCACGCCGCATACCATGGATACTCCCATTTGTCGGGCATCGATATGACGTCGGCGTTGTAAAGATGTTTCCACTCATGATTTCGACCGCGCACGCGTTCTGCCGGAGGCTTGGGCGTTGCCGGATCGCCATCAAGCCACTGCTCGATCACGTAGTGATAATACTGTTTGGACCAGAGCATGCCGGCGAATGCCTGGCGCATGACCAGTCGAGCATCAGGGGAAAGATGTTCGGGAATGACGGTCTGATAGAACTCATCGGCTTCGTTAATGCGACGGCTGAAGATCTTGTCAAAATCTACAAAAGCTTGTTGCCTCTGATCGTAATTGTTATCGGTTAAGCGCAAACGGATCGTTGCGGTTTGGCCGGGAGCAATGGTGAGTTTGTAATTTGCGGCCGCCTTTGTGCCCGCCTGCTCGGGATTCACCGCCTGCTGGTTGCTGTGAACAACATATTCGTTGATACCGTCTTTGAAATAACGCGAACCATTCGTGAAATTGAAGAGACGCTGAGTGTTCGTATCGTTTTCTGTAAAGAGCAACTCAGATGCACCGTCACAGTACAACCATCGTTTGCCAACATCGCCGGGGTCGAGCTCGATAACACCCTCGCTCGTGCCACGCAGCCGCGGCTTCGCCGTTCCATTCTGGTTCCAGGACCAGGTATTACGAAACCAGACTGTGGGCAGCAGATTAAGCGAAGCTTCGTCAGGGCCGTGATTCGTCGCCCTCACTCGGACGAGAATGTCCTCAACGTCAGCTTTCGCATATTCCACGACGACGTCGAAGTAGCGATCGTCGTCGAAGACACCGCTGTCGATAAGCTCAAACTCGGGTGCAAGCTTTCCTCGTTGTCGATTCTCCGTAACCAACTGGCCGTACGGAAACTCTGCTTGCGGATACTTGTACAGATATTTCATGTACGAGTGTGTTGGAGTTGAGTCGACGTAAAAATAGTATTCCTTGACGTCTTCGCCGTGATTTCCTTCGTTGCCGGTTAAGCCAAAGAGTCGTTCTTTCAAAATCGGATCGCGACCGTTCCACAGTGCGATGGCGAAACAGATCTTCTGGTGACGATCGGAGATGCCCGCAATTCCATCTTCGTTCCAACGATAAGCACGCGATCGCGCGTGATCGTGCGGGAAGTAATCCCAGGCACTGCCATAAGGACTGTAGTCCTCGCGTACTGTGCCCCAAGCGCGTTCGCTCAGATAAGGTCCCCATCGTTTCCAGTGACTTGAGCGTTTTCGCGCTTCCTCTAATCGTTGTTCTTCCGCCGTCATCATTTTATTCGCTTTACTGTAGTTTGGTTCGGCCACAGCCCGGACAAGCTGTGGAGTTCCTATTTATTTCCGGTTCCTGTTGCGTTGAGGTTTTCAATCCGTTTTCGAAAATAATCTCGCCAATTGTCGGGTAATGCCTTCGTCGCGATCGCACGCCGCAATAAATCGACGTTTTCCTTATCGCTGCTATATAGTCGCGTGACGTCCACCACCCTTACACCCGAAGCGTTCTTCTCAATCAATTCGAATTCGTCACCAGCACCGACTTCACCCTCTTTCAGAACTGAAAAATAAAACCCCGTGCGTTCACTGGCGAGAAACCTCTTGATGATGTCTGCACGGCCAAAACGAATCCCGAGTTTGTAACAGGGCATGCGTGGCTGTGTAACCATTACTTCGGTTGTGCCAACTCGAAACTTGTCGCCAACGTTGATTTCCGTTTCGAATAAACCGGTGGTGGTGAAGTTTTCGCCGAAGATGGCCCATGGCAAGTCCATGTCCGGGAGTTCACGTTTCCAGAAGTCATAGTGCTCGGATGGGTAACCGTAAACTGCTTTTTCTGGTCCACCATGCACTGATAGATCGGACTGTCGATCGCCATCGAGATTCAGCGTCCGCACCATCACTCGACCTGCAACAGGCTCTTTGAAGATGCCGGTGGAGACTGGCTCGCCGTTCCGCAGCACGAGCCGCGGCAACCCTACATTGACCGAAATGATTTTCATGGAAAGCTCCTGGATCGCTTTGCCTCAAAAGTAAGGCTCGCACTTGGATAAGGTCAGTACCACCTGCGGTAGCGGGTGGGTCAACCGTCTGCATCATACGTGATTGTGATCGTTGACCCACCCGCTACCGCAGGTGGTACTGACATTTATCCAAGTGAAATGCCGAGCTTTGAGGCAAGGCCCTCCTGGATGGAGATAGTTTTTCGTCCCATGTTCATACGGTTGTGTTTCGTACCGTTTATCTTTCAAGCAGGGCCATCACATGACCGTCAGGATCTCTCGCCAGCAGTCCTTTACTAAACCCCAAACTCTTATCGTTCAGCGACACGACGCCCGGTGAAACAAAGCGAGAGTTCTCCGCAAACAAGTGCTTCGCAAAAGTGTCGGCGGTGTTAACAATCAAACTGGTTTGCCAGTGAAATAGGTCGGAGGCGCGAGCATCTGCCGGCACGGGTCGCCCGTCGCGCGGTGCAAGGTACTCGAGGAATTCTATGCCGGGCCCCCCGCTGCCGGCTCGAAGACTCGTAATGCGTAACCTTGCGCCGAAGACGTTGTTGAGATGTTCCTGCTCTGTGCCGTAGTTCTCACTAGTGCCGGCGACATGCAGACCCAGTGCGTCTCGATAAAACTTCAGGCTTGCTTCGGTATCGCTGACTACGATCGCGGTATGATCGATACCGAGAAACAGTTTGTCTTTCTTCTGCCACTTCTGATCGCCTTTGCCTTCCGGAAATTGGAGAACCTCGAGCCAGTGCTTGTCCGGGTCTCGAAAGTAAAACGCTTTGATGCCGCCCGCGTTTTTGTTCCAGTCAGGTAAGCGCTGTGGGCCAGTCGAGGCGTGTTCGACTTTGTTTCGTCGCAGCAGTGCATAAGCTTTGTCCATATCGCTGGTGATGATGGCAATGTGTTGGAACCAGCGATCGTTGCTACGTGAATCGACCGGCACGGGCCGGCCCTTTGGCGCGAGATACTCGGTCAACTCAATGAACTCATCACCCAAACGCATTCGCACAACGCGCATCCGCAAGCCAAAGACACCTTGAAGCCGCTCATAGTCCTCGCCCGTTACCTCGACATCCGAAACTTTCTCGAACGACAACACTCGCGAATAGAAATCGACAGAAGCATCCATATCCGACACTGTCATGCCTATTGCGCCCACCTCTTCGACAACCGAAACAGCCGCGTCGCTGACGAGGAGGGGGACGCGCGCGACGTTAAGTACACGCGCGTCCGTCGGCAGGTACTGGCCCGTCGTCGTGTGAACGAAGACGCCCAGCGCAAGCAGTAAACTGAGAAGTGTGACTTTGATCCGCTTCATTTCATTCGCTCCAGCAAGTGATCGCCCACGCGCAACGCGTTGGCCATGATCGTCAGCGCCGGATTCACAGCGCCGCTCGAGGGAAAGAAGCTCGCATCAACGACGTAAAGATTGTCGAGTTCGTGTGCTTTACAATTGCGGTCGAGCGCTGATGTCTTTGGATCGTCGCCAAAACGCACCGTGCCGTTCTGATGTGCAACTGCCGCGAGCGGGAGACGTTGGCCCAGGTAAAGATTCCGCGCGAACAAACCCTGGTGACACTCGTGCCCGTGAACATCACAGTTGGTCTGTTTCATCGCCTTCTGCAACTGTGCCTTCAAGCGATCGTGACCTTCGACATTGTTTAGTTTGTAACTGACGCGGATCTGACCATCACGATCGACCGTCACACGATTCTCCGCGTCAGGTAAGTCCTCGGAAGTCAGCCAGAAATCCAGCGAGTGCTTCGCCATCAGATCGAGCGTCCATCCCGGAGCGACCGCCGGGGCACCGGCTTTCAAAGTGTCAGCGTCGAGCTTGCCGACGAAGGAGATGTGGCCCATCGGGTAGTCCCAATCCCTGGAACCGAGATAGAAGTCATTGATTGCGAGTGTCTTTTGAAAGATTGTTGGATTAGGACATTTCGACAGGGCCATGAGCACCGAATTGATGTGGCCCATGTAGTGACGACCTACAACGTCCGAACCGTTAGCGAGTCCATTTGGGTGACTGTCGTTAGTCGAGCGCAACAGGAGCGCAGCAGAATTCACCGCGCCGCACGAGACCACAACGATATCGCTCGAATACTCCTCGCGCACACCATTGCGGTCGACGATCACTTTGCTGACTTCGCGAGCGTTGCCATTTGTCTCGAGACGCAAAACCTTCGCGTTAGTGATCAATGAAACGTTCTCGTGTTCGAGAGCCGGGTCGACACAGATTGTCTGCGCGTCAGACTTGGCGCCAATCAAACATGGATGACCGTCGCAGGTATTGCAGCGAATGCAGAGACTCTTCCGCGCATTTTGCTCGTCGATTCGAATACCCAACGGCACGTGAAAAGGCCTTAAACCCGCCCGTTCGAGATCGTCGTGCAAGTGCTGAATCCGTTGCTCATGACTGACTGCCGGATACTTGTAAGCTGCGCTGGCCCAGGGCTCCGTTGGATCCTCTCCCCGGTTGCCGTGCACCTGATAAAGATGCTCGGCCTTTGTGTAATAAGGCTCGAGTTCGTCATAGCTAATGGGCCAGGCAGGCGAGATTCCACCATGATGTCGAATCTCACCAAAGTCTTCCCTTCGCAGTCGAAAGAGCGCCGCGCCGTAGAACTTCGTGTTACCACCGACGAAATAATTCGTATGTGGATGAAGCTCCTTGCCTTGGTTGTCACGCCATGCCTCTTTGGTGTTGTATTTGCCGTCGAGGTTTACGGCGCGCGTGCTCCAGTTATCTTTCTCACGCGGAACGTAGTCGCCGCGTTCGAGCAGAAGAATCTTCTTGCCCGAGGGCGCGAGACTGTAGGCCAGCGTGCCACCGCCCGCCCCCGTGCCGATGATGATTACGTCGTAGTGATTATTGCTGGTCATGGTGGACTCCGTCTTTGGAGTTACTGCACGTTCATCGATTGCATTGTCGAGTTCAACGGCGCCGTGCCGAAGTTCACACTGAACCGCTTGCACCAGATCGTGACTGCGCGGTACTTCGCCAGATCTGCATTCGCCGGCAGGTCATAATTCTGGTCGCCGATATTTCCTTTCAAAGAGCCGAGGTCTACGAAGCCGGCCTTCGTAACGGTGTCGTTATCTTTGGCGTCTTGAGCCGCGACGAGGTAAACATGCACGTCGGGACCGTTCGACGTTTCAAAGTTGGTCAGTCGCAGCGTCTTCTTGCCGTCGGCAAGCTGAAACACCGAGGCCATTCCCTTGGTTTCATGTGCACCGCTGTGAAACTGTCCGGAAGCGAGTTGACTGTTGGCTGCTGACGCAGTCGGAAACTGTTCGTTAACCCTTTGATTAATCAAAAGCCGTTCCGGCCTGAATGCGTACCAGGCGCCGAAACCAGCAACGATCAGGACAAGTAACGTCACCTTCAATCTGTTCGACATGTTTCCAAATTCTCCTCTTCAGATTTCGTAACCAACTGTTGGTCGAGGATGCGGGCAAATCCTTACAACCCGATTTCACGCGGCGGCAGCTCGGTAGGATAGGTGTGTTTCAGCCGTTGTTTCAGCGGTATACGGCGTCGAGCGTTTCGGTTTTGCAGGTGGAGCGGGCGTGGGTTTCTGAAACCACTCAACTTCAAGCAAGTGTCGCAGTTTGTTGCGGCCGCGATGAAGCAGCACCCAAAGATTGTTCGCCGTAACATTTAAGATCTCGCAGATTTCAGTTGACGTGAGGCCATCGATCTCTCTGAGAGTGAATGCAATAGACATCTGCGGCGGCAACTGTGATAAGCAATGCTCAAAAGTCTTCCAAAACTCGCGCGACTCCAAACATTGGCCGGCGTCGCCGGCCCAACTAGTGGGCGCTCGGTCCTCGCGCCAGTGACCTTGCCATGGCCCAGACTCTTCGAACCATTCGTTCTCGTCGTCTGGTGCGAGCTGGAATTGTGCATTTCTCGCTAGACGACGAAAATAATCGATAACCTTGTGTTTCATGATTCCTACGAGCCACGTTCTTTCAGAGCTGCGGCCGGCGTGAGCTTGATAAGAACCCACGGCTGCCAGCAGAGTTTCCTGCAACAAGTCCTCGGCCACCACTGCTTCTCGGACGCGCACCAGGGCATATCGATAAAGGTAGTCGCCGTGACAATCCAACCATTTGTTTGGATCAAGTCCCTGCTGTGTGTCCGTGGTGGCTTGCAATCTCTCGCCCTCCGGGGGTTGAAGCGCTTACCTGTGTTTATGAACCGAGCTTGACTGGTCTCTCTGAATCATTAGACGCGGGGATTCTTATCGGGATGCAGAATATTTAGCTACCAAATCCGACTGGCGAGGGCTTTGCGGGCTGGAGTATGCTTCGCTGGTTTGAGAATGCTGCCAGGAGAATTGCAGTGGGCTATCTGCCCGAAGTCGATGATGCTTTAAGCGCGGAGAGTTTGACGACGCTGAAACGAAACTTCGGATTGGCGCCGCGGATCTATCGCGCGCAAATGATGAGGCCTGATCTTGTCGATGCACAGATCCGATTGCTGGATCAGCTTCTGTTTAGTAAAGGCGCCTTAAACCGCCTACAGAAAGAATTTATTCTGCTTGCAGTATCGGCCGAGAATAACAACTCATACTTTCCTGCGCTGCACTGCCAAACGTTGCAATTTTTGGGTGTAAAACCTGAACAGTCTGAACAGGTAGCGATTGATCATCGCGAGGCGAATCTGTCGGAGCCGGACGTTGTCTTGCTCGACTTCGCTCGAAAGCTTGCCTCCAGTCCGCACTCATTTACAGAGTCAGATGTTGAGGCGTTGCGCAAGTCGAATTTCAATGATGAACAAATATTAGAAGCCGTATTGATGGTTGGGCTGACTCAATTCCTAAACAGTATTCAAATGGGCCTGGGTACTGAATCAGACTTCAAACCGCGGGTAATATTTCCTTTAAAAGAAATGAATCCGCAGGTCATTTCAGACCGTCAAATACTAGAGCCGGAGTTTTCAGGCGAAGTTGTGTCGGATGATCCCGACTTTGAGATTGTCGAGCGAGTGCGTAACGGCGAAACGGATGCATTTGAAGAACTGGTGCGAAAGCATGGACGTCGAGTTTACCGCAGCTTACTCGGTATTGTTGGTAGTCCGGAGGAAGCTGAAGATGCATTACAAGACGCATTCTTCAAGGCCTTCCAGCATCTACCGCATTTTGAAGGACGTTCGAAATTCGCTACCTGGCTTGTCCGGATAGCTATTAACACCGGCCTCCAACGAGTAAGAAGCCGAAAAGAATTTGACAGACTTGACGAAGACGATGAAGAATTCAGGCCACGAAACATCCAGTCCTGGACGGAGACTCCCGAAGATTTTTATTCGCGTGAAGAACTCCGGAGCCTCGTCGAGAAGGAAGTAATGAAGCTGCCGGTAAAATATCGCCTGGCACTGATGCTTCGAGACTTGGAAGAACTTTCGACGGATGAAGCGGCGTCAGCGTTGGGCCTTAGCATTCCCGGGCTCAAAGCGCGCGTGTTGCGAGGACGTTTGATGCTGCGGGAGTCCATGGTCCAATATTTCTCAAAAGCTGGTGCAGGTAAATCATGATTAGCTGCCGGGATTTTATCAGCGAGTTGAGTAACCTTCTCGAGGAAGACGTGGCGAGCGAAATTCGCGAGCAGCTCGAGGCTCATCTGGCCCACTGCAACACGTGCCAGGTGCTTTACGATTCGACGCGGAAAACGCTCCGCATCGTCACTGAAAGCGGATCGTTTGAATATCCGGCGCCGATCGCTGAGCCGCTGGTAACAAAGGTAATGGACCGCATTCGCTCAGGCTGCGAATTAAAAGAGCCACAGACAAACGCCGATTGACGGCTACGCACCGATAGCTTTGCTTTTCTCGAGGTCGATTCGGATTTCGTAATCAGGTACGGTACCCAGTCCAAACCCAATGCAATTTGCCCACTTCGCGAGCCCCACGCACATGACCGCTTCGAGGATTTGCTGATCGTCGAAGCCATAGGTTCTCAGATCGTCTATATCGTCCTGCGTAACCTTGAGCGGGTGATTGTTCAGCTTCAGACTGAAGTTCAGCAATGCTTTGTCGACGATTGGCAGATCGGTTGCCATGTGATCGAGGGCGATTTGCTCGGGCTCTGGTCCTTCGATCTTGAGCATACGAATGATTTCGCAGTGAGCTGTAACACAGTAAGTGCTGAGGTTGGCGGCGGAACAGACCAGGAAGATGTATTCCTTTTGCTGGCGAGTAAGCGCGCCGTCCTTAAGCAAAGTTGCATCGACAAGCTGCACTTCCGCGTCGATTAGGTCGGGGCGTGCCGTCTGGGCCTTAAAGAAGTTGGGAATGAAGCCGTAGTCTTCCTTGATTAATTTAAGCGTAGGATGGTCTTCTTCGTTGAACGGGGTTTCGCGAATGTAAGTCATCGGGTCAGTCCTTTTGGGAGAAGTCCGGAGCGGGCTGTTCGCAATGCTACGACTGCTGTATTTGAGCGTCAAGCTCGGCGGCAATACTTAATGGACCAGTCTGACCGACGGATTTAGTTCAAGGTAAGAGGACTCGGGTAGCGGATTTGTCGTACGCGATTCGCTTGGCCTCAAAAGTCTCTTTCATTCATACCAGGCTTTAGCCTGGTGCTTGTGCAGGCCATTACTCCGAAAACCGTTTCAACGGTTTCCTGCGGGAAAGAATGGCAAACCGTTGAAACGGTTTTCTGCTTTAGTGTTACGTTTAGTCACCAGGCTAAAGCCTGGTGTGAATGATAGAGACTTTTGAGGCAAAGCCCAGGCGATTCAAAACAGGTTGTTTCGCGTCGATATCGTTTTCGAAGATGAGATCTGCATACTCACGCGGTTTGTCCTGGGCCAGGTGAATTCTCTGTGCCGGAAAGTAAACTGTGTCATAAGCCGCAATCGTGTTTGCCGGTGAAAGCCCTTCTTGTGCGCGATCGATGGCTCGCGCCAGTGCTGTTGGAAACGAACAGTCAACCCAGATAGCGAAATCGAAATACTCTCGGTATTGCGGCTTAAAGAGAAAGATTCCTTCGACCAATACCATTGAGACGTCCTCATAATCATAGCTATGCTTGCTATAGTGTGAGGCAGTCTCCTCCACAAAGTCCGCTACCAAATGAACGGAGCGCCGGTCTCTTAAGGGTAGGACGAGCTGACTGAAGAATTGATCAAAACGAATAGCGTTTTCGTAGAAGTTTACCGCGGGAGCGTTTTGATCAAATCTCTTTTGAGGCAGGTTTAACCAACCATCTACGTTCAGTATTGCTGGAATAACACCGTGCAGCGCGAGATGCGCCTGGAGTTGCATTGCAAGGTAACCCTTCCCGCAGCCGTCGATGCCGCTGACACCAACGAGCACGCTGCGCGTATCGGGAATGTTTGCCCGCCGCTCGATGATTTTGCGAACTACCTCTTCAATGCTACTCATAGATTTGTAGCTGCGATCTAACGTTCCCGGTTTTCGCTCGCCAATGAATCTCCGAGAGTGAAGAGTGCCGCTCCAAGGAGTACCGTATCCTTGAGCAGGAACCCACCGGATCCAGAAAGGGCCGGGAAACCGCCGAGACTCTGCTCCCAGCCCGGAAGCGAAAACAGAAACGTTAGTGTCGTCAGAAATGTAAACACTGCCAGCACACTACCGATTGCTGATAGTTTTGGCGCCAGTGGACGAATTGCGATTAGTGCTGCCGCAGTCAGTTCAGCAATGCCAATAACATTGGAGGTCGCTTGCAGGCTGAGAACCTTGTACATCCAACTCATAAATGGACTGGTCTCAACCAGAGTCTTGATGCCCTCAGCTTCATAGGTCGTGAATTTCATTGCCCCAATCCAGCCGAGTACAAGCACCAATCCGTATCGAATGAGGAACGCACCCAACTTTTCAAATGTATTCTTTCGCGAGGAGATTGTTTGAACGTGCGCAGCCATAGAAGTACCTCCAATAAATTAGTCGCCGGCGGGATTCAAACCTTACAGGCTGCCCGTGGTCTTAAGGGGTACCGTCAGAAACACTTTCCACGTCGCCTTGCCTCAAAAGTCAGAAATCGCTGTTGGATAAATGTCAGTACCACCTGCGGTAGCGGGTGGGTCAACCTCCAGAATTCAAAATCCATAGCAA